>JAFUCN010000002.1 GCA_017459665.1 Methanobrevibacter sp.
AGAATATCTTGCCATTTTACCTTCTTTTTGATATTTGACAATATTATTTGCACGTAATATCCTTAATTGATTTGAAACAGTTGTCTGATTTAAGTCAAGCGCTTCACATATATCGCATACACATAAATCTTCGACAGAAAGCAGGGAAATAATTTTTAATCTTGTAGGGTTTCCAAATATTTTGAAGAATTCTGAAAGCTCAGCGTATTCATCTTGTGAAGGCATACGTCCTTTTACACGTTCTATTGCATCTTCATGAGGATTGCATACTTCACACATGTCTTCATTATTGTTTTCAAGATTATTATTTTCCATTTTCATCACATATATTATATATTTACATATTATGATATGTTTATGTATTTAAATGTTTTCATATCATGATATTGTGATATGTTAATCTAAAAAAATAAATTAAAAATAAAGTGGATTATTATCTTTTAACCATACTTATTAATGTTCCATCGATAACACAATCAAAATCAACTTTATCCAGCCAGCCAGCTTCAGTGAACATGTCCATGAAACAGACACCAATGATTTTACCATCATCATTTAAAATCTGACCAACAAAATCATTTAACTCATTGACATCCACATTGAATTCTGGCATGGACACTCCACCCAATATTACAACAATGTCTGAATCATGAGGGTCTGAAACTTCCTCACCAAGAGCCAAACCATAAGATTTAGGTTCGAACTGATGAGCATCATCAATGTTAAGCAAAGGAATGAAGTGTGCTTCTTTATCTTGAACACCACAAGCCATAAGCTCAGCAAATGGAGTACACATTCCAGGAGAACCAATAAATGTAATCTTGGATGCATCCCCTACTTCTTTCGCAAATATATTTATCAATCCGTGGAATCCACTCATGTTATTACTCATAATAATCTCCAATAATACTTATGTAAATTAACATTATTAAAAGTTATTCCCAAAAGGTCGAACAAAATATTAATATGTTTCATTACCTTCAATTAAACAAACACTTGATTTTTTCCAATAGCAATTATTACATGTCCTGCACTTGGATTGGCCATGCCCATCTTTTTTCCATTTAGTTAAAAAGCAGGGGTCATGAACAAAAGACCTATACATTGACAAAAAGCCGATGCCTGTCCTATTTAACAAATCTTGAATACTGCCCATTTCAGACCAGCCCCCTCCCAAAACAACAGGAACTTGCACTGAATCAGCTACTTTTGAAGCAAAATCCACCAACATGTTTTCATTGGATTGACCTTTTCTAAAATATTGGGGAGACAAAAATTTGGTAATCTGCAAGCTATCAGCACCATTTTCGGCCAGTATTTTGCAAATTTCTAGAGAATCATTTTCATCTTGATACAGATTAACCCTACAATGCACATGCAAGTCTGTGGTCTGTTTTATCAGTTTAATGATTTCAATAACCATCCTTACGCGATTATAGGTATTTCCACCATAATTATCCTGCCTTTGATTTTCAAATGGATCCATTACACGAGACAGGTAATAATTATTACCAACATTCAATTGAATGCCATCAAAACCTGCAAATGCAACTTTTTTAGCTGCAACAACATAATCAGATTGAATTTTTCTTATATCCTCTATTGTGAGGTCATTTACTTCCATCATCTGTTTTCCATTGACATTGCAGTTTATAAAACCTATTTGTGCAAAAATTGGTGTGTCAAATTCATGAACCGTATCGGTTAGCTGTTTGAATTCCTTAATGAAATAAGGATAGTTAATGTAATGGGAATAATCGCTGAATCTGTCATGAGAATACATTGAAATCAATTCAGTCACAATTAAACCAACATTGTTTTTAGCAAATTTCTCATATCTTTTAAAGATTTTTGGAGTTAAGTTTTTTTGGGATTCATTTTCTGATTCCCATAGACCCGACCTTATTATGCGACTTTTGAGGTTAAACCTACCAAATTTTGTGTTATCGAATATGCTTTTCATGAATTTAAATTATTCAAAATAGTATAAAAAGAGATTAGTAATTTAAGAATTACCTACCTCATTTAAAATGATAACATGTACTAGTCTTAGTCCTATAACAGTTATTGCACTTCTTACACCTAGATATGCCCCCACCAGTTTCGCTCCATGATTTCAAGAAATCAGTTTGGGCTACAAATGGTCGATACATTGACAAGAATTCAACATCATTCTTATTGAGCAATTCATTCATATGTTTTTGATTATCGAATCCTCCACCCAGAATTACAGGAACATCAACTTCACCAATTAATTTTTGGCTGAATTCAACAAGTTCATCTTCTTCTGAGACATCCTTTGTGAAATAAAGAGGAGAGAGCGGTTTTGTAACCTGAAGGCTGTCAACACCAACTTTTTCAAGGAGTTTGCATATCTCAATGCTTTCCTTAGAATCAATTCCCCCTTTTCTTCCATCATATGCATTGACTTTACAGCCAACATGGAATTTAAGATTGGTTTTGATTACTTTAATCAGCTCCAAAACAAGTCTCATCCTATTGAAAGTGTTTCCCCCATAATCATCTGACCTTTGGTTAAAATAAGGGTTAATGAGTTTTGACAAGAAGAAATTGTTTCCTAACGCCAATTGAATTCCATCAAAACCTGCAAGTTTAAGTTTCTGAGCTGCAACAATAATGTCTGATTGAATTTGGCGAATATCTTCTAGGGTCAAATCATTGATGCCAATGTCCAAATCAATTCCTCGATTGAATTGGATAAACTCGATTTGGCCCAAAATAGGAACATCATGTTCGTGAGTGATTTCAGCAAGTTTTTTAGCTTCAACCATGAACTGTGGAGCACTGCTTTTAATTGAATACTCAGAAAACTTGTCTTTAGGATAAAGTGAAATTAATTCTGTAATAATTAACCCAACACCACTTCCGGCAAGGCTTTCATATTTTTCATAGACTTCACTCATAGGCTGTGTTTGCCACAAACCTGTTCTTACAACACGACTGTTAAGTTTCAAATCTCCCAACTGACAATTATCAAAAATATCTTTCATGATTAAAAATTAGTAAAGAATACTATAAAAAGAGTTTAGTAATTTATAAGTTACTCCATATTGAATGCTTCACGATACTCTTTTAAGATTTTCTGTTTTTGCAAATCATCATATCCAACATAGTTTAGTTCATTGAAATAGTAGGAAGTGATTTCATACAAAATCTTATTGGTTTTTAAACCTTTTTCAGTTAAGGAATACTCGGTTTGTACCCTTGGCCCCTCTTCAATTGTGGTTTTTATGATTAAATTATTTTCTTCCATGTATTTTAAAGTTTCAGCCAAAATATGATTGCTTATTGTTGGATTAGCTTTTTTAAACTCTGAGAAATGTTTCATTCCCCTGAATATATTAGATAAAATGCAAAATATCCATTTTCTGTTAAAAAAATCCAAAGTATTTCCAACCGGACAAATATTATTCTCAATCATAGTATCAACGTATAGTAATTGTAGAATTACTCATATATTTATTAATTAACTATTGTAAATATTCACTTAAATAATTTAATGGTGATTAAATGAAAATTACATACTGGAGCGATTTTGCTTGCCCGTATTGTTATATCGGAAATACAAGATTAAAAAGATCTATTAAAGATTTGAACATCGAAGATGAAGTAGAATTTGACATTCATGCATTTGAACTGGATCAAAATGCACCAAAAGATGTTGAAACAACAACCGTTGAAAGATTTGCTGTGAAATACGGTTTATCAATTGAAGATGCTAAAAAAGAGGTTGACAATATCTCCAAGTTGAGTGTTGAAGATGGAATTGATTTTAAATATGCATCCACACTTTATACAAATACTCGTGATGCACATAGACTAATGAAACTGGCCCAAAGTAAAAATGATTTCAAACTTGTTGAAAGATTATCAACATTGCTATTTGATGCTTATTTTACAAAAAATCTTAAATTGGCCGATAGGAATGTTCTATTAAATATTGGATGTGAAGCAGGACTTGAAAAAACAGATGTTGAAGAAGTTTTAGACAGTACATTATTTAATAAAGAAGTCGAAAGGGATGAAGAAATCGCCCTTACAAGTGGAATACATGCTGTTCCATTCTACTTATTGGATGGAAAATATTCTGTTCCAGGAGCATTATCTTATAATGACTTTAAAACTGTTTTAATCCAAATAATCAGTGAAAATAAAGTCAATGAAGATAATGAAGTGGACAACTGTGAAGACGGAATATGCAGAATTTAGGTGAGAAAATGAAATTAAGATGGTTAGGCCATTCAGCATTTGAACTTGCAAGCAATGAAGGAACCAATATTTTAGTTGACCCATTTATTCGTGCAAATCCAAACTGCTCTTTAAAGCCAGATGATTTGAATCCAGATATTCTCTGTATCACCCATGCTCATGCAGACCATTTCGGAGATGCAATTGAAATAGCTAGAAATTGCAACTCAACAGTTGTTTGCAATTATGAAATTTCAAATTATCTGCAGAGAAAAGGAATTAATGCTATTGGAATTAACTGTGGAGCCGTAATTTCAGCAGGTGATGTAAAAATTAGAATGCTTGATGCAAAACATTCATCATCTTATGATTTTGAAATAGATATCGGATATGGTGGAAACCCTGCAAGTTTCTTATTTGAATTTGATGATGGTTTTAAAGTATTTCACGCTGGAGATACTGGATTGTTCTCTGATTTGAAATTTGTTGTTGGTGAAGTTTACAGTCCGGATGTGGCATTGCTTCCTATTGGAAATATCTTTACAATGGACCCGAAAGAAGCATCAATAGCCGCAAAATGGATTAATCCGAAATATGTCATCCCCATGCATTACAATTCATTTCCTTCAATAATGCAGGACGGATTTGAATTTGAAAAATTAGTTAAAAATGAAGCTCCAACATGCAAAACAATGCTTTTAGAACCTCTTGAAAGCTATGAATTCAATAAATAATATCTAAAAATTATTCAACATCCTTTAGGGCTTCAACCATATTCAAGTCATTAATCTTATCTGAAAACATGAGATTTACCCCAATTGATATTGCAAATGTTATTGCGGCAACCAACAACAGATTACCCCAAGTTAAGGATGGAACATAATACAGAGAGTCTCCTGCAGCATTCATCATCAGCGTCATGAAGTAAAAACCTAAAGGAATTCCCAAAAGATAACCTATAGCTGTAAATATTACATTTTGTGTTAACAATAGCTTTCTTAAGGTATTTGTTTTAAAACCTAAAACCTTCAATGTTGCAATTTCCCTCTCCATTTCAGTAAATGACAAAATTCCCAGATTATATAAAACCAAAATGGCCAATGCAACAGCTACAAATATTACGACATACACCATCATCATTACTGCAGTTGTCATCTGATCCCAGCTTTCCTTAATCTTATCTATACTAGTGGATGATTTGATTGAATCGAAGTTTTCGCCGAACTTTTCCTTTGTTAAGATATTTGTTGGTGTGAAATCCAATCCTTGGTCTTCTAAAGTGTCCGGTGACATTATCAGACCCTGTGATATAGGTTCTGCATGGATTTGACCTATTTTGGAAGTTACCCATTCATCACTTCCGACAATGTGCCATCTGATTTTATCACCAATTTTCAAATTGAACTTCTCTGCAAGCTTGGTTGAGATAGAAACATCACCCTCATCGATTTCAATCGGATTTCTGTCACTATCAGTATACGATATCAAATCAGTATTATTTGAAACCAGAAGCGATACCGTGTCTTCCTTATCATTTGCTTTAATTTCTATTGACTGCTGCATGATAAAGCTACCGTCAGTTTCATTTAGAATATAGTAAACTTCAAGAGGGTTAGCATCACTAGACAACAATAATTTAGACTCGTAATGCGAAATGTCATCATATTCCCATGATTTTAATTCATTTAAACTATCGTTCATACCAAACGCTGCAATTAACAGCGCCACACATCCCATAACTCCCACAATTGCCATTAATGCTCTGAATTTATTTCTTCTTGCATCTCTCCAGTTCCAACGAATGTTGAAACTTAAATGACCCCATAACTTTGATTTTTCAATTAAGCTTTTTGATGAAGCATTTGGAGCCTTTGGCCTTAAAGTGTTGGCAGGATTTTCCTTTGAAATTCTTCTGCATGAAAGATACGTAACAAAAACAGATGAGATGACCATTAAAAAAGCAATATATACAAAACTCATGTCAAAACCGGGATGCCAACTTGGCATACTATAGCTATTCGCCATTGTCGGATAAAACATCTGCGGAATTATCATCGGTCCGGTAATTAAGCCTAGAATAGCTCCCGCCAAAACCGGCCAGAAACCATAGGATATATAATGCATGATTATTGTTTTGTCCTTAAACCCGACAGCCTTTAGAATTCCGATTTGCGTTCTTTGATGTGTGACAATCCTTGTCATTGTTGTAAGAAGAGTCAAAAAGGTAACCAAAATAAATACAATAGGGAAAACATCCCCAATCATCTTGTGCTGAGCCATTTCATCAGCAAACTTGGAAACACTTAAATGATCTTCTTTTTTGGTAAAGGACAAATAATCAACTGAATCATCAAGTTTCTGCTTAAAATCATCATCAGAGCCATCATATTTAACAAGCAAGGTATCATAGCTTAAATCTTCCGGATATGCCTTGTGTGAGAGATAAGCAAAACCAATCTGGGAAAAATCAGGTGTCAAAGAGGACGGAGACAATTCATAGACATACTCCGGAGAATAGCCGATGCCCTTAATTTCCTTTGTGATTTCCAAATCGCCAAACTTAAATGTAATATAGTCTCCAACATTCAAATCACGGGCTTCGGCAAAACGTTCGTCAAGCCACACCCCAGAAGCATCATCTGCATCAAACTCTTCACCTTCCGTCAAATAGAACTTCGAAATCGTCCCCGCCTCAACAAAGTGCAGCGTGATATCCGGATTGTTTTCCAAATCAGCCTGTGACTGAATGACCGCCTGCCTATCAGTTTGAGTTGAAAATTCATTTACCTTTCCTAAAGCAGCATCATCAAAATCAGCATTGTAAATCCAACCGTCAGCCAGATTGGTTTGTGTGTAGAACTCATCGGAAGTCTGCACTAACCCATAGTACTCCCCATAAATTCCACAGTAAGCGAAAATACCTAAAAATGCCATTAGAAATATCGCAATAAACTGTGTCCTATTGATTTTGATATCCCTCAGCATCTTTTTAGATAATGACATAATATAATATTTAAAAACAGGATGTAAAAAACTTTTTTTAAATTCAAAATTCGATTCATCAAACATATTAAATGAAATCAAAAATAGCAATTATTGAAAGCCAAATGACATTAACATTGACTATGAAACATACATACATTAATTTGAAATAAGAATGTACATCAAATCGAAAAAAAATAAAAAATTAATATGAGTTAACCAACTCACCAAATAGTTCAACAGTTTCTTCAACACTCATCTCAGCACTTTTGCTGACCTCCTCAAGATTAGCTTCCCAAAGAGAGATTTTTCCCATAGGAGTTACTAAAAATTTGAATTTGTGATTTTTCTTAACCAAATCCGTTTTAAGAAGAGGATATTCATTCAGCAAATCCATATATTTTGACTCAGCAGTAACTTCAACCATTATATCACCTAAATAATAGTTTAATGTATTCATTTTTAAAGGTTTTGTCACTAGCTAAGTATTAAAAGGAAACAAATGAACCTCATTCGTTATCCTTTAGTGATTCAACCATATCCAATCTTTTGATTTTTCCTGAAAACATCAAGTTGACAAGAATTGAAACAACATAAACAATCAAAAATGTTATTATGATTGTCTTTAAGGATATGTGTGCATTTAGATAAAATGAATCTCCCATTGTGCCCCACAAGTATTGTAAAACCTCACGACCCAAAGGAACTCCAATTATAAATCCGATTGTTGTAAACCAGAGATTTTGAGTCAACAACAGCTTTCTTAAATGTGATGACTTGAATCCCAAAACCTTTAGTGTTGCAAATTCCCTTTTAATTTCTGTAAAAGACAGCAATCCGAGATTATATAATACAATAACAGACAGCAACGCTGCAAATCCTGCCAGCATATAAATTATACTCATTGATGATTCCATCATTGTATCCCAACTGTCGGTTAGGGAATCCATTGAAAATATTGTCTTTACCCCAGTGTAATTTTCTGTAACATCCTTAGATGAAATGATACTGGTTGTTGTGTAATCTAAACCCAAATCATCCAATTTTTCTTTAGTTACAATGATTCCCTGACTGTTTGGATCAGAATGAATTCTATCAATTTTTGTTGAAACCCATTTATCAGAACCCATTATGTGCCATTTTACAGTATCACCAACTTCAACGTCAAGCAACTGAGACATTTTTTTAGAAAGTGAAATCTCACTGTCTTTAATTTCAATTGGATTTTTCTCATCATCTGTTGGAGTATACAGGTTATTATCATCAAGGACAGTGACCACACCCGATTTTTTAACATCATTTGCCTTAATTTCAATAGCTGATTCCATTAGTTTTTCACCGTCAACCTCCCCAACCACATAATCGATTTGGGACGCAGTTGCATTATCTTCCAGGACCAGTTTTGATGAATAGTGATTAATATCTCCATAAGCCCAATCCTTCATCTCATCAAAACCATCCATACATCCAAATGAAGCGACAATAATCAATGTGCATGCAAGTACTCCCACAATACCCATTAATGCCCTAAATTTATTTCTTTTAGCATCACGATAATTCCATCTTACGTTAAATGAGAATTTATTCCAAATTCCAAACTTCTCTAAAAAGCCAAATGTTGTTATTTTTGGAGCTTTCGGCCTTATTGCACTGGACGGTGATTCATTTACAATATTTCTACACGCAAGATAAGAAACCAACGCTGCCAATACCACCATTAAAACAGTAACAATAACAAAGCTCATATCAAATCCGGTTAGCCAATACGGAATCGAATATAAATCTGCCATCTCTTCAAACATTATCGGAGGAAGTGTCAAAGGCCCTAGAACAAAACCTAAAATGCCTCCTGCCAATACCATCCAGAACCCATATGAAATATAATGAAACATTATTGTGCGATTTTTAAATCCTAAAGCCTTTAAAACTCCAATTTGAGTTCTTTGGGCATTGATTATTCTAGTCATTGTTGTTAGAAGTGTTAACATTGCAATGACTATAAATATTACTGGAATTACATCTGTCATCATCTTGTGTTGGTCTGTTTCATCTTGGAACTCTGCAAAACTTGGATGTTGAGCTCGCGGCAAGAATGATGAATAGTCCCTGCCCAAATCATTGTCCAACTGTTTTTCATAGCTTGCAGAATCCCCATCATATTTAACAAGCAATACATTATATGGAATTTCACCTAATGGAAATGCTTTATGGGACATGTAAGCAAAACCCATCTTATCATAATCAGGTATCATGGATGAGTCAGAAGTCTGATATAAATGCTCAGGAGAATAACCTAATCCCCTGATTTCTTTTGTTATTTCCACTCCATTAAGCTCAAACGTAATATCATCGCCGACAGTTAGATTTTTGGCTTCAGCAAAACGAATATCAAGCCATACTCCATCACCATCCGATAAATCAAACTCATCACCTTTTATGAGATAAAATTTTGAAATATCATCATCCTCTAAAAAGTGCAATGTAATGTCAGGATCATTTTTAAAATCGGCTATCGAATTTACTACCAATTGTCTTTCCAAATCTTTTGTTAAAGACAAATCATTTACTTTATCTACAAAGTCTTTGTCCAAGTTAGATGTGTAAATCCAGCCATCTGCCAGATTTGTTTCACCATAATACTGATTTGCAGTTTCTTCAAATCCAAATGATTCAGCACCGAATCCTACAAATACATAAACTCCTAAAAATGCCATTAAAAATATAGATATGAATTGAATCTTATGATTTTTAATGTCCCTGACCATCTTTTTTGCTAACATTTATTCACCGCTTTTAAGGGATTCTACCATATCCAACTTTTTAATTTTACGTGAAAACATCAGATTCACCAAAATTGACAAAGCAAAGGTTATTACGGCAGTTAAAAGGAAGTTTGTAGGAGATATGGAAGGCAATATGTAAAATGAATCTCCTGATGATTCCCACATGACCGCTAAAATAATATAACCCACAGGAAGACCTAATATAAATCCAATAGCGGTAAACCACAAGTTTTGTGTCAATAACAGCCTTCTAAGCGCGCCACTTTTAAACCCTAAAACTTTAAGTGTTGCAATTTCCCTTTCAATTTCTGTAAATGACAATAATCCCAAATTATAAAGAACAATTACTGCTAAAAGAGATGCAAAGAAGATTAAAATGTAGATTAAAAGCCACATTGATTCTGTTAATTCATCCCAACTTGAAGTCATGTCTTTCATAGAGTTAGCTGCTTTAACCCCATCATAACTTTGATTAACATGCTGTGCTGTAACAATGCTTGTTGGAGTATAGTTTAAATCCAAATCTTCCAGTTTTTCTGAAGACAATATAAGACCCTGGGATATTGGATCTGCATGAATCTTATCTATTTTTGTTTTAACCCATTTATCAGAACCCATAATATGCCATTTTACAGTATCACCAACTCCAACACCCAACATGTCAGCCATTTTTTGTGATATTGACACCTCATCATCCGCAATTTCTATCTTATTCCAGTCATAATCTGTTGGAGTTACCAAGCTTGTATCATTCAATACCAAAAGCGAACTGGATTTCTTGGCGTTATCCGATTCAATTTCAATAGCTCCTTCCATTAGTTTATCACCATTGACCTCATCGGCAACGGTATTGATTTGTGAAGTAGTTGCATTTTCATCAATGACCAATTTTGAATCATAGTGATTTATCTGATTATATTCCCATTCTTTTAAATCATTCATTCCATCATACATTCCAAATGCACATACCAAAAGTGCGCTGCATCCAATTACTCCAATAATTGTCATGAGTGCTCTGAATTTATTTCTTTTAGCGTCACGATAATTCCATCGGACATTGAATGACAAATGTTTCCAGAAGCCTAATTTTTCAACAAAACCTGAACTGGAAACTTTAGGTGCCTTCGGCCTTATTGTGTCTGCCGGTTTTTCATCTGAAATGTTTTTTACAGCATAATACGAAACAGCAAGTGACATTATAATCATTAATGCAGCCACATACACAAAATTCATGCTCCAAGCCGGATCCCAAGAAGGCATTTTATATGTTGCACTCATTGAAGGGTAGAACAGCTGAGGCAATGTCATCGGCCCTATAACTAAACCCAAAATAGAACCTATTAAAACTAACCAGAACCCATAGGATACATAATGTAAGATTATTGAGCGATTTTTAAATCCGCTTGCTTTAAGAATCCCAATTTGAGTTCTTTGATGTGCAATTATCCTTGTCATTGTTGTAAGAAGAATCAGCATTGCAATCAAAATAAATACAACCGGGAAAATATCCCCCATCATTCTGTGTTGGTCCATTTCCTCGGAAAACTGACTGACGCTGGAATGTTCAGATTGAGGAATAAATGAACTGTAATATCCGTCCATATGATATGACAGTATATCTTCATAGTTTTCGGGTGTTCCATCAAACTTGACATTTAAAACATTATATGGTACAGTATCCATTGGAAATGCTTTATATGATAAATACGCAAAACCTATCTTGTTAAAGTCAGGTATGACAGATGATGTTGATGCATGATAAACATACTCTGGAGAATACCCCAAACCTTTAATTTCTTTTTCAATTTCAAACCCTTCAAACTCAAAGGTAATATTATCTCCAACATCAAGACCTTTGGCATCTGCAAAACTTTTATCTAACCAAACACCATCTTCATCATTAATATCCAACGGTTCCCCTTTAATAAGATAGAATTTGGATATTGTGTTATTTTCAACAAAGTGTAGCGTAATATCGGGGTCGTTTTCAAAGTCTGCAACCGAATCCACAACCAATTGCCTTTCCATTTGAGTGGTTGCACCTAAACAATCAACCTGATATAAAAACAAATCATTTATATTTGCTGAATATATCCAACCATCAGCCAAGTTAGTATCCTCATAATATTGATCAATATTGACTTCAAGGCCTACTGATTCTCCACCGACACCGGCAAAGACAAAAACTCCTAAAAATGCCATTAAAAAAATAGATAAAAATTGGGTTTTGTGCTTCCGGATGTCTCTTAACATCTTTTTTGAAAGCATATGCTCACCATTCTAAATCAGTGACCTTTTTTGGATTTTCATTTATAACAATACTTTCAATCTGGCCGTTTTTAATTCTGATTACCTTATCGGCCGCTTCTGCAAGTATTGCATTGTGAGTTACAATTACAACAGTAGTATTTTTGTTATTGCTCATGTCCTGAAGTAAATTAAGGATTAACACTCCTGTTTTAGAATCAAGTGCTCCTGTTGGCTCGTCACATAAAAGCATGGTTGGCTGTTTAGCTACAGCTCTTGCAATGGAAACTCTTTGCTGTTCTCCGCCTGACAATTGCGCTGGAAACTGACTTGCATGGTCTTTAAGTCCAACAGAATCCAGAACATCCAAACCGTTAATGTCAACATCCACAATGTCTTTCATCAGTTCAACGTTTTCAAGTGAAGTCAAATTTGGAATCAGGTTGTAGAACTGAAAAATAAAACCGACATTTTTTGCTCGGTATTCTGTTAGCTGATTGTCATTGAAGCTTTCAACGTTCTGTCCATTTACAATAATCTGACCGGAGGTTACTGAATCCAATCCCCCCAATAAATTTAGAAGGGTTGATTTACCTGCACCGGACGGTCCAAGGATTACAACAAATTCTCCTTCATCAATTGTAAAATTAACGTTATCCATAGCTTTTAGGATGTGATCTCCAGATTTATATTCCTTATTCACATTCTTAAATTCTATAATTGTACTCATTAATATGCCTTCTTTAATTAATTGTATTTAAGTTTGTTTAATATAGTATATATATTTAGGCATGCCTAAATATTTTAGTTATGACCCACATATCCCTTATTGACGTCACCATGAAAAATTGTTTTAAGTTTGTAAAATTGCTTTAAAATCATTATATTTAAGTATTTTGATTAAAAAAACTTTATATACTATTTAATTCCAATAAATAGCTATGAAATATAGTAACATTAAAAATCAAAAAAATATAGTTGAAAATAAAAAACAAAAAAATGAATCATTTAAAAAATCCATTTACAATAAATATAATTTCAAAAAGTTTTGCGAACTAAAAGAAGAAAAAACAACAAGAAGGATATGTAAAAATGATTTACCACCCGAATTTGATGAAGAACTATGTGATTTCATCAATTTGTTTATGAAAAAAACAATGAATGTGAAAAATGAATGGGAATTCTACATCGATTACAAAAATAACGAAATAATTCATTGTTTACGTGGAAAATCAACAGGAGTGAGTGGATTGATTCATTCTGCATTAATGGAAAACAAAAAAATATTAACAATACACAACCATATTAAAGGAACTTATTCTGCTCCATCATGGAAAAATTTTGAAATATTAGATCATGAATTTGAAGATTATGAAATAATATGTTCTGAAGAAGAATATTGGATTTTAGAAGCTCAAGGAAAATATCCTTCAAAATATATAAAAAAAATTCAAAACAGAAATTGAGATTATTTTTCAAGATACAAGAGAAAAATCCCTTGAAAAAAATGCAATTCTTGAAAACTATAATCCAAATGAAGATTATAGTAAAAGAATACAAGAACATATAAATAAACAAAACAACAATATTAAATTAAGCAAAAAGGAGTATAGATAACATGATACCAATCCGTCCAGGCTGGAAAATCACCAAAAGAGATGATGAAACACATAGATTAGATTGGGGCGAAGATAATCCCCAACTAATAGAAGAAAAAAGAAAAAGGTTAAAAGATAAAATTATTAAACTCAACGAAGAAATGGGAAATACAATTAATCTAAAAGAAGAATATCCTACATTGTTTAATGAATAATTTCCAGCAGTTTATTTTCTAAAAAACCTTAAATAAACAACAATAACAAGCAAAATCAAAGTTACTGCAGTTGCAACCATCCAATTCACAAAACCAAAAAGCAATGCCCAAATGAAAAATAACGCAAAGAAAATCAATGTTGTAACATTGCTTGAATGATATATATCATTTATTTGCACAATATTCTTGTTGTCAAGTTTCGCTCCGCAATTACTGCACCTGCTTTCCTGCGGACTTAAAATCTTGTTGCATTTAGGGCATCTTTGAACAGACATGACAATTACTATGTACTCCAACCCATATAAATTTTAAGGCATACCTAAAAAATTTAACAATAACCTATAAAACATTTCAAAACATATAATTATATTATAATAAAATAATACAGGAAAAATCGTAAATGTCATTTAATAAAGATGAAATGTTAATAATGCCTGCAGTCGATATAAAAAACGGTAAATGCGTTCAACTTGTTCAAGGAAAACCAGGAAGTGAAATGGTTGAAATAGAAAATCCCGAACTCGTTGCACTCCATTGGCAGGATCTAGGGGCTAAAAATATCCATGTAATTGACTTATCCGGAACAATTGATGGTGAAACCAGCTTCGATGTAATTAAAAGAATATTAAAAGAAGTTTCTGTTCCAATCCAATTAGGCGGCGGAATCAGAGACTTAGAATATGCGAAAAAACTTCTGGATTTGGATATTGAAAGAATAATCATTGGAACAATGGGCATCAAACATCCAGAAACTATCGAAGAACTATCAAAGGAATATGGCTCTGAGAGAATCATGATTTCACTTGACAGCAAAGACAACAAAGTTGTCATCAAAGGATGGCAGGAAAAAATTGACAAAAGTCCTGTTGAACTTTCAGCTGAATTTAAAGAACATGGAGCTGGAAGCATTTTATTTACAAATGTTGACGTTGAAGGCCTTTTAGGAGGTTTTTACACACAACCTGTAGAAGATTTAAAAAAATCTGTTGATATTCCAATAGTTTACTCAGGCGGAATAACAACCATAGAAGATATTAAAAAACTAAATGAAAGTGGTGTGGAAGGAGTTGTAATCGGTTCTGCACTTTACACTAATAAAATTGATTTAACTGAAGCTTTAAAATACCAAAAGAGGATAATATAATGAAGATAATGGCGACCGGAACATTCGATATACTCCACCCAGGACACGGCGTTTACTTGGAGGAATCTAAAAAACTGGGTGGAGAAGATGCCGAGCTTTATGTTGTAGTTGCTCGTGATGCGACAGTAGAAAGAAGAAAAAGAGTACCTATTGTTGGAGAAGACCAACGTTTAGAATTAATTAAAATGTTAAAACCTGTTACCGATGCTTATTTGGGTGATGCAAACGGCGACGTTTTTAAAATCGTTAGAGAAATCGACCCAGACATAATCACTGTTGGAGCTGACCAAAATCATGATATTAACAAACTGCAGGAAGCTATTGATAAAAGAGGCTTGAAAGCAAAAGCAGTTCGTATAGAAAAGTATCGTGACTGTGAGCTTGACAGCAGCTGTAAAATTATTAGAAAAATTCAAAATACTGATTTTGAAGGAAAAATAATGGATCATTGTGAAGATTAAGGAGATTATACTATGTTTAATGTAGCAATTATAGGAGCAAGTGGATATACTGGTGGAGAGCTTTTAAGAATGCTTTTAAACCATCCTGAAGTAGAGATTACAGATATCACTTCAAGGCAATACGATGGAACACCAGCACATAAGATACATCCACATATAAGAGATTCAGGACTTGTATTTAAAAATAAAAGTCCGTCTGAACTAGATGCTGACGTTGTATTTACTGCAACTCCACATGGAGCATCAATGAAAATCGTACCAGAAATTCTTGATACCGGTGCAAAAGTAGTTGACTTAAGTGGAGATTACAGATACAGAGATACTGAAGTTTATGAAAAATGGTATGGCATGGAACACACCGACAAAGAAAACAAAGGTGTTTTTGGACTTCCAGAACTGTACAGGGACGAAATCAAAAAAACAAACCTTGTTGCAAATCCAGGATGTTTTCCAACTGGAGCCATTTTATCATCTTATCCATTAGTTAAAAATGATTTAGTTTCAAGAATTATCATCGATTCAAAAACTGGAGTTAGCGGAGCAGGTGTTAATCCGTCAGCAACCACACATTATCCAAATATTGCGGATAATGTAAATCCATATAAGATTTCATCACACAGACATATGTCTGAAATCCAACAGGAACTAAAAGGATTTGAAGGCGTTAAAGTGTCATTTACACCACACCTAGTTCCAGTCAACAGAGGAATTCAAACAACAAGCCATAGCTTTTTAAATGATGAAAACCTAGATATTACTCCTGATGAAATCAGAAAACTATATGAAAAAGAATATGGTGAAGAATTCTTCATTAAACTTATGGATGAAGGAGAAATACCTCACTTAAGTTCTGTTAGAGGATCCAATTTCGTACATATCGGAGGATTCGAAATTGACGATACCGGCAGACTGGTGATGTTATCTGTAATCGATAACCTTGTTAAAGGTGCATCAGGCCAAGCAATTCAAAACATGAACATTTTGCTTGGATTAGATGAAAGCACCGGTTTAACACACTTCGGTCTTCATCCTTAAAACTTAGGAGATTAAAAAATGAACAGATTAATAATTTATTATTCACAGGGAGGGACAACTGACTTGGTGGCTAAAACATTAGCTAAAAACTTAAATGCCAGTTTAGTTAGAATTCATGATTTGAAAAATCGTGAAGGATTTAAAAATAGATTATTATCTTCAATCAGTGCTATTCGAGAAGAAAAAACAGATATTGTTCCTGCAAAATTGGATTTGACCAATTATGACACTATCTATTTTGGAACACCGACATGGGCTGGAAATCCGACACCTGCAATTTTAACAATAATCGACAGATGCAATCTCAGAGCAAAGGACGTTGTTCTGTTTGCAACTATGGATTCCAATCGTGGCGATTCAAACATTGAAAGGCTTGAAGAAAAAGTTAAAATCAGAGGTGCTAGAGTTATTGAGACCTTTACAATAACCACTAAAAACAAAAGCCCGGAAAAACTAGTTAGCGATACTGAAGCAATAATTGAAATGAAAGATTTGAAAATGTATTAAAGAGTGGATTAAATGAGCAAAAACAATAAATCTGAACTTAAAATTAAAGCTATTGAAAACGGTACTGTGATTGACCACATTACAGCAAATAAAGCTTTACACATTCTTAAGATTTTAGAACTTCCTGATGCTGAAACAAGAAACGTTACTGTAGCAATGAATGTTTCATCTGGCGAAATCGGTAGAAAAGATATTGTGAAAATTGAAAACAGGGAATTGGACCATGAAGAGCTTAATCAGGTCGCATTAATCGCTCCAAAAGCTACAATCAACATTATCAGAAACTATGAACCTGTTAAAAAGGATAAAATTATTCTACCGGATAAAATTTCATCAATTATCAAGTGTACAAATCCAAAATGCATCACAAATTATGAGAATGAACCGATTACTCCACTTTTTAATGTAATCAACAAATATCCACCAGTTGTAAGATGCCACTATTGTGAAAAATTAATTAAAACAGAAGATATCGATAAGCAATTCGAATAATCTTCTATTTACTTTTTATATAATCCGCCAATCTCTTCGATAGTGCAAGTATTGTTAATATCGGAGGCTTTCCAGGAGATATCGGAAGCACACTTGCATCACAGACATAAAGATTGGATATTTCTGTTTCCAGATTATAATCTACTATTTTTCCGATTGGTGCTGTTCCGCCAGGATGTGCTCCTCTGTAAACTGTTGAACCTATTGTTTTTGGGTCAACTCCTGCCTTTTCAAGCACTGCTCCTGCAGTAGCAACACCTTCAGCCAAGTATCTGATGTCCTGAATGGTGTTTGTTTTTATGACATTACCGTCACTGTAGACGTATCCTTTTGCATCATCAGGAGTTTTAACCATGATACTTAATATATCCCCATCATTTACTCCATCACCGATATTTTGGCCAATGAATGATGAAAAATGAGGAGACAGTACAAAGTTCTTACCAATGATTAACCCCGCCATCTGGACTTCAGTGTTGAAATTAATATCTTTCAGATATCCTCCAACGGTGACAAAAGGATCAAAAAATATTTCTTCACCGACTTCATCGATTCCGGAATTTCTCAAAATCATTGTTGAACCGATTGCACCTGCAGACAATACAACTGTATCAGATTCAATGATTTCTTCTTTCTGGTCTTTTACATATCTAACACCGCAGGCTTTTCCATCTTCAGATAGGATTTCTATAACCTCCGCATCACATATTAATTCAGCACCATATTCGACTGCCTCATCAGCAAAGTCCTTACCGGACCATTTGGCATTGACAGGACATCCAAACGCACACATTCCACATTGAATACAGTCATCTTCGCGTATTGCCTTTGGCATTTTCATTGTCTCAAGCCCTAATTCGTGGCCTGCATCAAGAAAAAGCTGTGTTCCTTTACCTATATGAGAATCATCCAATTGATGAACGCCAACCAGCTCTTCAACATATTCATAAGCATCCGTCAGGTCAACACCATAATCAAGCAACTCCCCATCCAATGCCCTGACCATATTTGACATGGACACGATTGTTGCCCCACCAATACAAGTAGTGGTTAACAAATCAACATCATCAGAGTAAGCATCATAATAGTTGAATGCCTCTTTTGAATCTATATAAGGTCCTTTTTCTAAAATTGTAACTTTTTTACCATCTTTTGCAAGTTCACGAGCCAATAATGCGCCACCTGCGCCAGTACCTATAACAATTACCATTCAATCACCGAAGTTATAATAATATATCAATTGTTATATTGATTATCATATTATAAAAAACTTTTATGTAATATGTTATCTAAAATTAATAATAGATTAATCTTATTGCGTGATAAAATGGAAGAATACATTGATTTATTCGAAAAAGTTATTGCAAAAACCAGCCCTAAAGTAGATTACATAGATATCAGAACCGGAATGGGTGAAAACACTTCCATATTAATGAAAGATGGAAATGTAGATGAAATCAATACTGGAATGAGCTTAGGAGCAAGAATAAGAGTATTAAACAATGGAGCATGGGGTTTTGCATACACAACAGACTTATCAAAAATTAATGAAGTAACCGAAACAGCAATCAAATTCTCAAACTCACTTAAAGGAGACGTGACATTAAGTGAAAGCGAAATTATCAAAGATAAAATTGCCATCGATGTCAAAATACCTTTTAAAGACGTTTCAATCGAAGAGAAAAAGGACATCATGAAAGAGGCAAATGATGCTGCAACAATCGAAAAGGTCAACAGTACAACAACCAGTTACGTTGACAGCGAAGTTGACGAATTGTTTATGAACAGCGAAGGAAGCCAAATCGAAGTC
Source organism: Methanobrevibacter sp. (assembly GCA_017459665.1). GTDB lineage: Archaea > Methanobacteriota > Methanobacteria > Methanobacteriales > Methanobacteriaceae > Methanocatella. Next base: position 19,484 of record JAFUCN010000002.1, read on the forward strand.
AAAACATCAAGAGTTAGAATGGCTTTAAATGCCTCTGCAACTGATGGAGAAATTATTCAATTCGGACATGGAAGCTTAGGTGGAGTCAAAGGATTTGAACTGATTAAAAATGCAGATATTGAAGAGTTCGGAAGAAATATTGGAGATAAAGCTGTAAGACTGCTTGAAGCAAAACCAGCACCTTCAGGACAATTTCCAGTAATTGCTGATCCGGAACTTACAGGAGTATTAATCCATGAAGCATTAGGCCATGCGGTTGAAGGTGATTTGATTTTACAAAACGATTCCATCCTAAAAGATAAAATCGGCACACAAATTGCTTCAGATATTGTGAATATCTTTGATGATGCGAGTCTAAGGGAAGGTTTCGGATATTACCCTTATGATGTGGAAGGAGTCAAAACCAAACCAAATCAGCTAGTCAAAGACGGCAAACTAATATCCCTTTTAAACTCAAGAGAAACAGCATCAAAACTGAACATGAAATCCTCTGGAAATGCAAGATCAATAATAGCAGACCAGCCTATTGTCAGAATGAGTAACACTTACATACAACCTGGTGAAAATAGCTTTGAGGAACTGTTTGAAGATATCTCAGATGGAATCTATCTTAAAGGCTCAAGAGGGGGCCAAGTAGATACTGGAAAAGGAATTTTCCAATTCAATGCTGCTGAAGGTTACCTAATAAAAGATGGTGAGATAACAACACCACTAAGAGATGTTTCACTTTCAGGAAATATCCTTGAAACATTGAAAAATATTGATGCTATTGGAAATGATTTTAAATTAAGCGTTGGATTCTGTGGAAAAGACGGACAGACCGCTCCAGTAGGTGACGGAGGACCCCACACAAGAATTCAGAATGCATTAGTCGGAGGCATGGGATGATGATAAGTGATAGAGCTGGAAATTACTTACTAAAATTAGCTAAGGATTCCATTAAATATTATTTGGATAATGGAGAAAAAATGCAAAAACCTGACGATTATCCTATCGAATTGGATGAAAACCTAGGAGTTTTCGTCACATTGAACAAGAATTTCCGCCTAAGAGGATGTATAGGATATCCCGAACCGGTAATGCCTGCAATCGATGCAACAATGGAAGCTGCATTGTCAGCAGCAATAAACGACCCAAGATTTCCAGAAGTCAGCATAAGCGAGTTTGATGACTTGGATTTTGAAGTTACCGTTTTGACAAAGCCCGAAATGATTGTAGTGGCGCATCCGGACCAATACAAAGAGGAAATTGAAATCGGCCGTGACGGATTGATTATTCAAAAAGGATTTGCAAAAGGACTGCTGCTTCCACAAGTTGCAACAGAAAATCATTTTGATATAGAAGAGTTTTTAGAAAATACATGCATGAAAGCTGGAATCAGTGCAGACAGCTGGATGGATGAAAGCTGTGACGTGTACAAATTCCAAGGACAAATTTTTAAGTAGTGATAACAATGATGATTCCCACAATACCTACTCCTGAAGAATTGCTTGACAAAGGATTCAGCAGAGGTAAAAAACAGGCCGACCTCATTAGAAGTCAAAAAATACCAAAACATTTGAAAGGAAAAAGAATTGAAGAGAGAAGAGTAGTTACCTCATGTCAAGTTATTAAAGATAAACTGAAATCAATTTTGGACGCTGTTCCTGAAATTGAAAGCATGCATCCGTTTTATCAGGACTACATCGACATTACAGTTGGTGTGGATGATATGAAACAGGCATTGGGTGCGCTTAATTGGGCTTATGGAATTATAACCCAACTTGAAAAGGAATATGGTGCAAAAATCAGGAAAAATCCATCTGAAAAAGCAACTGCAATCCAAAAGCAGGCTTACGGAAGAATAGCTTCAGTTGTAAATAAAATCAAAAAGGATTTGGACTTTTTGGACTTTGCAAAACAGAACCTCAGGAATATGCCGACAATCGATTTTGATGCAAAAACCATTGTAATTGCCGGTTTTCCAAATGTAGGTAAATCAACACTTTTACGTCAAATCTCAGGAGCAGACCCTCAGGTTGCAAACTATCCGTTTACAACAAAAGGTATTCAGATAGGCCACCTAGAAAGACACTGGCAAAGTGTGCAGATTATTGACACCCCCGGACTTTTGGACAGACCTGTTTTAGAGATGAATGATATTGAAATGAATGCGATTGTTGCTTTAGAGCACCTGGCAGATGCAATACTCTTTATTTTTGATGCATCTGAAACCTGCGGATTCCATCTTGACAATCAGTACAATCTCTTAAAACAGATTGAAAAGATCTTTTCTGACATCCCAGTTTTCTATTTATTCAATAAAATGGATTTAATCGAAGATGAAGAATACCTTAACGAATATGTGGATGACATTGACAGATCCATTTTCATTTCCGCCATTGAAGGAGAAGGCGTTGATGAAATAAATAAGGTCATCGATTCAATCAAAAAAATAGACAGGACAATTGAAGAAGAAGACGATGACGAATATTATTAAAAATAGTTTGTTGATAGTAACTACTGTCAACCAATTTAATTTTAAATGAAGTTTGTAAATGTAATCTCTTCATATTCCGGTTTTTCAATGCCGGATTCTTCTGCTGCCTTTTTAGAGTTTAAAAGATAAGCAAAGTTTTTAGCAAGTGTCCTCATTGTCTGAAGACCTTCCAAGTCTTTTTCAACATCTTCTGCAGTGTAACCATGTACCTGATTCCAGTATTGTGAGCTGACTACATGCATGTTGGACATGAGGAAATACTGATTCAATCTTTCAAATGCACCAGAAGCACCACCACGTCTGCATGATACCACAGAAGCAGCTAGCTTGCCTGTGATTTTTGACTTGTCGATACTGAAGATGAACCTGTCCATAAATGAAGTCAATCTGCCGTTTGCACCACCATAGTAAACCGGTGAGCCTATAATGATTCCGTCAAATTCATCGAATCTTTCTGCAGTTTCATTTACCAAATCATCATAAACACATTTTCCATGGAACTGACATCCCATACAGGCAACACAATCCTGCATAGGCTGTTTACCCAACCACAAGATTTCACTTTCAATGCCATTATTTTCGAGCTCAACACTGACTTCTTCAAGTGCACGATTAACGCAACCTTCTTCGTTTGGACTTCCATTAACAAGCAATATTTTCATGCCATCACCAAATTTTAGATTTATCTTTAATATTAATTAGTTTTTTTAAATGTTTCAACCACCAACATTTGAAATTTCCAATTAATCCTTAAGTTCTTTTGCTTTTTGAACTAGCCTTTTACCCAGTTCATAGGCATTTTGCAGGTCTTTAGGAAACTGCTCATCCCTTTGTTTGGATCTGGCTTCTTGTAATCCTTCAATCAAATCGTATTTTGAATAATCCTTAAACTGGTATGTGAAATGTGAGAATAATGTTTCATTATATCCATAGATTGATTCGAGGAAATGTCTGTTAACATCAAGAGCAGGTTTAAACGCCTCAGCACTTTTTTCATCGGCGCCAGAGGTATAAATCATTGCAGTCGGAACAGTTTTATCAAGCAAACTCATGTCCGCTTCCCCTGTTTTCTCATTGACTTTTGGATTGTATGACAATACAGGAAACATCATACGTTCCATGAATGATTTCAGCACACCTGTTGTAAAATAGAAATAGACTGGACTTCCCATTACAATTACATCCGCATTCAGTGCTTTTTCAAGTATTGGAGTTATTTCATCCTTAATGGCGCATAATCCATTTGTTTTTGCATTTTTAAGTTTGCATGCAAAACAACTATTACATCCTTTAAAATCATAATCATAGAGATTTATCAATTCTACATCACAGCCAGCATCACTGGCTCCTTCCATTGCTTTTTCAAGCATCTGATATGTGCTCCATTTTTTACGAGGACCACCATTAACAAATAACGCTTTCATAATACTAATCCCTTAAAATCAACCATATCATTTTTCTACATTAACCGAGACAACATTCATGCCAGACCGTTACCGACAATTTCCTGATTGATGAACTTGACATTTTTTACCAGATATACTGTTGGAAGTTCATCGCCCAAGTCATGATTTTCAATTACTTCTGCATCGAAATAATTGTAGATGTAGACATCGGTAATTCCAGGGTCTTCCGGAATCTTTCCAGCATTGGAACTGTCCATTATAACCATACAGTCATCACTCATGAAAACCTTCTGGTCTCCCAAATCTTCCATCCATTTTAGAGTATCTGCATCATATCCTTCAAAATACGGCAATGTCTTAATGCTTTTTATAACCTCGCTTAAATCGGAAGGTCCTGAAGAAACATTAAATGACAATGTTTCACCTGAATTATTTATTGCATCAGGATTTTCATCCAAGTAGGCAACAGCAACTGCAAATAATGCAACAAGCACTATAACAATTGGAATTAACCATTTATTATCCATATTAATCACCATTAATTAATAATATGCATTCAACTGGATTCAAAGTAGAAATTACATTATAAGTGTCTTTCAATCAACCAGATTATCTATTTTATCAAAAAGTTCTCTGTAGTCTTTATAGAGACCCTTGAACTCATCATTATTTCTTGACATTAAAACTAATTTCAGCTGTTTGTCATCTTCAATTATTTTCGCCTGACCATTATCATTATCCACAATCAATGATTTAATCTCATTATATGCATCTTCAGTCAGATTATGTCTTCTGAGATGATTCAATACGTCCATCGCATGAATAAGGCCGTTATCAGGTCTGTCAATACATGAAGACAGTTTGATTTTAGTAATCATATAATATGGTGCTTCTATTTTGTCACGGCGAAGCACAATTAAAATTTTTGACATCACATGATCATCACCGCAGTTTTCATTAATGAATCGGATTAACTGAAACTGTTTTAAATTTGCATCATTATTCATGAAAGTCATGATAATATATTCCCTTTAGAAATATTTAAGTTTAGTGCAAAATAAGGTTAATTAGTAATTTCCAACATTCCCTTATAAGAAAGACTCAAAAAAAGTAGCTATTAATTAAATTACATCAATATTACAAGGATTAATCCAATTATAGCAAAGATAAAGGGAATACCACAACAATTATCATTATAGTTATTTGATGGTTTGGTAGTTCTTTCCCTATCATGTTCATCATAGATTACCCCGTATGCATCATCATTCCATTCATCCATAATTATCTCCTCAAAACTAATCGTTTTACAGTAATGATTATCTTCTAAAAATTATTTAATCATTACTTTCCTATCTTTTCCAAAAGAATCTAATTTGCAAATTGCAACAAATTTTTAGTAACCTAAAGTAACAAAAATAGAAAAGTATTTATAGTAACAAAATGTAACTAATACATACTTATAGAAAATTCATCTATAAAGGAGTGTGAAAAATATGGTAGATTCTGAAACCATTGAAGCAAAAATTTCTGATAAAAAAGAAGAATTTGAAGAAAAAGTAGATGAAAAAGTCGAAGAAGGAAAAGAAAAATTCGATGAGAAAAAAGAAAAATACGAAGAAAGAAAAGAAAAAGGAAAAAATATTGCTGATAATGTAATTAACGATTTATACAAAACCATTGATGAAGTCAAAGACAACATCAAAAACATGCAGAAATCTGCTGATGAAAGATATGCTAACTACAAAAAGTCTACCGTCCAAACATTAGACGTTGACCTTGTAGAAACCAAAGATATCTACTACATCAAAGCAGCAGTTCCAGGTGTTGAAAAAGAGGATGTATTAATCGAAGCTGGTGACAATGACATTACCATTGAAACCACATTCAAACCATACATTGAAGAATTCGCAGAAGATGAAGAAGCTGAAGCAATCGTTTCAACCATCAAATCAGGAAGATGTGTCAAAACAATCAGATTTGAAAACAGCCTTGATTTAGAAAACATCACTGCAAAATTCTCAAACGGAATCGTTACTATAACCATTCCAAAACTAATCATACCAAAACATAAAATCAATGTGGAATAAACTCCACATTTTATCCCTTTTTTTAAAAAATAGTTAATATCTTACTTTACCAATGTGTCTTGTTGCACCAGGATCTTCACCATTGAAATGTGCCAAGTAGTATACAAACCATTCAAGCGGAATTACAAATATGAATGGAGACAATAGCTTATCCACATCAGCATAATCCTTCAAGTCATAGATTATTGATTTTGCCTCAAGGTTTTTGCAAAAGTCAATAGCTTTTTGTGTAATTTCATCAGATTTCAAATCAGATGTTAAAAAGATTACTGGAACATCCTTTTCTGCCCTTTCAATTAAACCGTGCCTGAATTCTGCGGAATATTCTGGACATGCATGTTTGATTGCACCTTCCATAAGCATGGTCATTGCCAGTTTATAAGAAAGACCGAAGTTCGGACCGCTTCCCAAACAATAGAAAATGTCCTCATCCTTAAACTCTTCAGCTAACTTTTTGTTTTCATCTTCAGTTATAACCAGCAGTTTTTCAAGCATTTTTGGCATTTCAGCCAATTGAGCCAATAGCTCTGATTTTTCTTCGTAATCTGATGCCTTAAATAAGATTTGATATAAACATGCAAGTTGAGTAATGTAGGTTTTGGTACCTAAAATTGCAGTTTCTCTTTCACATCTTGTAATAATTGGAGTTTTTGCTTCTTTAATCATGGAACTTTCTGGTTCATTGGATATGGTCACAGTGTGTATCCCATATTCATTACATCTTCTTAGAGATGCAAGAGTATCTGCAGTTTCACCTGATTGAGAAGTAAAAATAGCTATGGAGTTTTCATCGTTTACCAGTTTCTTATTGTAGTAGAATTCATAACCTGTATAGACTTCTATGTTAAGATTAGTACTGGACATCCTTATTGCGTCCCTAACACTATAACATGTTGAAATAGAACTACCACAACCAATCAAATAGATTTTATCAACATCTGAAATTAAATCTGATACTTCATCCATTTTCGGCATTTCACTTTCGAATGTCTTTTTAAGTGAATCCGGTTGTTCCATCATCTCGTCATACATCTTATATTTCATAGCTAAAACTCCTAAAATTAATAAATAATATTAATATATTGTTAATAGATATATAAAAATGTTTTTTACAAAATATTAAAAATGATAATATGGAAATAGATTTGAATTCAGTTGGAATGGAAAAAGGAAAACAATATGAGACAATTATAACCACCAAAAATTGTGACAATGTTCAAAATGCCGCACCAATTGGTGTAATTTGCTCCGGAAAAGATAAGATTTTATGCCGTATTTTCAAAGGTGGAAAAACTTTGGATAATATATTAACCCAAAAGGAGTTTGTTGTAAACATTACCCATGACCCAGAGTTATTTATGCTTTCAACACTTGGAAACCTTCCAAAAGATTATTTCAACTCAGATAACTCAATTAAAGACATCGATGCTTATTTTAAATGCGAAGTTGTTTCTTTTAAGGAAGCGGTCAAACAAAGCGATCCCATCAAAAAGAAAGGAGAAGCCATTGTTATTAAATCAGAAGTAACAGAATTAGTTATAAATACTGATATTAAAGCGTTTAATCGTGGCTTTGGATATGTTATCGAATCCCTTTCAAACTATTCCCGTTTTGATTTGGTCGGAGAAGATAAAAAACAGGAATACATTAAAACATTTAGAGAAGCAAACAGAATCGTTAGAAAAATAGGATATAAAGAAGATATTGCATCAATGAATGCAATCAAAAATAAAATAAGAGAAAAAGGATATGATGTTTAATTTACGATAACATCCATAAACTCGAAATTATCGCCATCAAAGAGTCCCTGATCTGAAATCTTTAAAGATGGAATTACTAAAAGTGCCATGAATGCCATTGTCATAAACGGTGCATCCAATGTACATCCCAATGCGGCAGCCATCTTATGAAGAGTATCTAATTTTTCTGCCACTATAAATGCATCCTCATTGCTCATAAGGCCTGCAATAGGAAGTGACAGTGAATCTCTAAAGTCTTCACTTACAACGGCAAATCCACCTTTATTTTCAATGACCGCATTTACAGCTTCAGCCATCATTTCAGCATCATACCCCACAACAACAATATTATGTGAGTCATGAGCTACAGAAGAAGCGATAGCTCCTTTTTTAAGGTTGAAACCAGTTATGAATGCATTTGCAACTGATTCGCCACCGTAACGCTCAACAACAGCTATCTTTAAAACATCCTGATAAATGTCAGACTGGACTTTACCGTCTTTGACTTTAAGCTTTGCAGTTGTCTTTTTGGTTAGAAGCTCACCGTTATAACATTTGATTACATTTGCTTCACATTCATCACCATCATAATATACTTCAAAGTCATCAGGTGATTTTAAAGAGACATTCATTGTATTTGTAGGTTCCACATCTTCCACATCAAATAGGACATCTTCACCGTCGAATACACACTGACCGTCAATGTATGTTTTCAAGACATTTAAATCACGCAAGCTGTCAATGATAACAAAGTCAGCTTTTCCGCCGGTTACGATAGCTCCTCCTTCAAGGCCAAAGTGATTGGCAGGATTGATTGTTACCATCTCAATTGCCTGAATGACATCAATTCCAAGTTCTGATGCTTTTTTGATTGATTTGTTTAGATGTCCATCAATCAGATCATTAGGATGCTTATCATCACTTACAATGAAATCAAATATTGGAGAGTGCAATCTTCTTTCAATTATTTCAGTCGGAATGATGCTGAAACCATCCTGTTTTTTCAAGTGGTTTAGCTTCTCTGAAAAATCAAAGAGAGCTTCCATATTTTTAGCAGATGATCCGTCACGAACCATAATTTTCATGCCTTTCTGCTTTTTTTCCATAGCTTCATTAAAATTACTGCATTCGTGATCAGTTACTATACGTTGAGCGATATATTTATCCAAATCTCTGCCAGTTACAAGAGGTGCATGACCGTCAATAGGTTTTCCGGACTGTCTTGCAAGCTCAAGTTTTCTTAAAACCTCTTCATCTTCACCTATAACACCAGGGAAATTCATCATTTCTGCAAGACCCACAACTTCATCCTTTTGAAGCAGATATTCAATATCAGTAGAGTCCAGAATGGCACCTGATGTTTCAAATGCAGTAGCAGGAACACAGGACGGCGCTGTGAAATAGAAATTGAATGGAACTCTTGAAGCATTGTCAATCATAAATTCTATTCCATCAATTCCAGATACATTGGCGATTTCATGAGGATCACATACAACAGCAGTAGTACCGTGCCTTACAGCAATCTTTGCAAACTGCTGCGGCGTAATCATGCTGCTTTCAATGTGAATATGTGAATCAATAAAACCTGGAACAAGCAAACCGTCAACATCTATTTTTGTCTCTTCAGTAACAACAATAGGAAGTATCTCCTTAAAAATACCATCCTCAATTGTTATTCTGGCAGGATAAATAGATTCTGTTAAAACATCCAAAATATAAGCCGTAAATTTCATTTTTTATTCCTCATGTAATGCATTGTAAAGAAGTGGCAGGAATGTACCTATGTCTGTAACAATACCCACTACCTGTGCACTACCCCTATCAGAGAGTTTAGTAACGGTAGATGGATTGATATCTACACAGATACTTTTAACTCTTGATGGTAGCAGGTTACCTGTAGCGATTGAGTGAAGCATTGTTGCAATCATGATAACCATATCAACTTCTTGAGCATAATGACGCATAAGCTTTTGAGCTTCCACAGTATCAGTTATTACATCAGGCAAAGGACCATCATCACGAATGGAACCTGCAAGTACAAATGGCACATCGTTTTTAACACATTCATACATGATTCCACCAGTTAAAGTTCCATCTTCAACTGCATTTTTAATAGAACCTGAATTGTTGATTCTGTTAATCGCCCTCATATGATGAGTATGGCCGTGAGCTACGATTTTACCAGTATCCACTTCAATACCTAATGATGTTCCAAAGAGATTTGATTCTATGTCGTGAGTAGCCAATGCATTTCCAGCCATGATGACATCAATGTATCCTTCTTTTACTAAAGAAGCCAGATATTTGCCTGAACCAGTGTGTACAATTGCAGGTCCGCCGACAATACCTATTTTTCCTCCTTTAGCCTTGATTTCTTTCATCTCTTCAGCAATACCATTAATAAGATTCATCAATGGCTTTTCAGAGGAAACTTCACTGTTCATGAACTCGAACACTTGCTGTTCCTCTCTTGATCTGTGAGGTGGTGTAACCTTTACACCGTCAAGACCCACAACTACCTTATCTCCGGCTTTAATGTCTGCGATTGGTTTTACAAAAGCTCTTTTTTCATCTTCATCAACTACAACCAGACAGTCCATTTCAATTTCTTCAACAGGAATCCAATTCCCATCATAAAATATGTGAGTAGTATGATTAGATGAGGAATAAAAACCTTCAGGAGCAACTTTATCTTTGGTTGATGCAACAAGATTGACTTCTTTAATATCGTCGATTGATGCACCAAGAACAGACAATTCATCTAAAATAGACTCTAATAACTCGGGAGAATCTGCTGAAACTTCAATTTTCGCATGACTTACATCTGATTTTTTACGTCCAACATCAATTTCCAATATGTCAAATTCTCCGCCTTTGTCCATAATAATACCCATTGTTTTAGTTAAAGTTAATGAGTCAATAATATGGCCAGAAAGCTCTATAGTTCTTTTATTCATAATATTATGCTCCATTTTTAGTTAATAATATAATTATCTTTTTGGTGATATTTAATGGTATTGAAAAAAAGAAATATGAAATTCACCAAAAATAACAAATCTAAAAAAAAGAAAAAAAGATAGACTCAAAAATTGAGTCTAAAGTCCGAAGAACAGGTATATTACGAATACAATAACCATTAACCAGATTCCCCAACTTAACTCTTTTGATTTTCCACTAGCTAAGCTTGCAATTGCGTATACAACGAATCCCCAAGCGATACCTAATGAAATGGAGTAAGTTAAAATCATCATAATAATGGTCATGAATACGGAAGCTGCAACAACAAGACTGTCCCATTGAATTTCTTTTAATTGTACAATCATTAAAATACCTACAATTACTAATGCTGCACAAGTAACAGGAGAGGTAAATAAACCTAAAATCAATGGTGTGAAGAATATTGATAAAATGAATAAAATACCAGTAACAATAGCAGTTAAACCGGTTTTACCACCTAAACCAATACCAGTTGCACTTTCTACATATGCAGTTACTGTACTGGTACCGAATATTGCACCGACAATACCACCAACAGCATCTGCTAAAAATGCGTTTTCAATTCCAACAGCCTGACCTTCTTCATCGATAAATCCACATTGTCTACCTAATGCCATTAAAGTTCCGGTTGTATCAAAGAATGTAACAAATACAAGGGAGAACAGCATCATGATTAAGTTTGGAATATTTGTGAACAGTTGTCCGAATCCATTTACAAATCCGCCGAACAGGGATAAGTCAAAAGTAGTGGTAATGAATTCTGAAGGAACAGTAGGCATTAACATATCTCCTGCACCAAATCCTAATGCAGTAAATATTACACCAATTATCGCAGTAACAACTAATCCTACAAATACTGCTGCAGGGAATTCTCTTACATATAAAATTAAAGTAATTACAATACCTATTAATGCAAGAAGAGCTGGAGCAGCCATAAGATTACCCATAGAAACAAAAGTTGATGGATCAGATATAATAATTCCTGCACCTTTTAAACCTAAGAATGCCAAGAAGAATCCAATAGCAGCACCAATACCAAGTTTTAAGTCAAGAGGTATGATGTTTAAAATAGCTTCCCTTAATCCTGAAATAGTAATAATTAAAAAGATTATACTTGAAATGAATACTGCTGCAAGCGCAGTTTCCCAAGTGTTACCCATTGTCAATATAATAGTATATGTAAACAATGCATTTAGTCCCATACCTGGAGCCAATCCGACTGGATATTTAGCAACTAGCCCCATAATTATACAAGCAACACCGGAAGCAACAGCTGTTGCAAATAATACTCCGGTGGCAGGCATTCCACCATCTGCTAAGATTACTGGGTTTACCCCTAAAATGTAAGCCATAGCAAGAAATGTTGTGATACCTGCAATGATTTCAGTTTTGAAATCAGTACCATTTTCCTTAAATTTGAAAAAATTATCCAACATATAACACCTCATCAGAAAAACATAAATTCCGATAGAGATATTTTTGTAAAGATTATTTAATAAGATTATCGATAATCATTCATAATTAATCATGAGTATAACTAATTTTAATAACGATTGATTTAAAGTTTAATAGCCTTTTGCGGACAATTATTTGCACATTCCAAACATAAAATACATTCAGTTCCATTTTCACGTTTTCTGGAATTATCTAAAATGTCAACATTCATCGGACATTTTTTAACGCATTTTCCACAATCGTTGCATTTATCGTTGTTAACTTTGATTCTCAAAAGTGCAAAGTAACTTGAAATCTTTAAAAAAACTGTTATAGGACAGACATATTTACAGAATGCTCTGTTATCTTTTAGTTTAAATGCCAAAATAATTCCTACGGCATAGTAAACAATATTTTCAACAATGAACAGATAGAACATTATCAGTTCCAAGTTATTGACCTTAAATATGAACAGACTAGCGACAAAACATAAAATCAGCAAGAATAAAACATATCTAAACTTTCTCCAGTTTTTCATATCGCTTTTGGGAGTCTTATACGGCAGCAAATCTAAAACCATAGCAGTCCAGCATGCATAGCCGCACCATCCCCTTCCAAACAGAAGAGGTCCAAAGATTTTTGCAACTAAAAAATGAATTACAGCTGCTTCAAAAACACCTAAAAAGAGATAATACCAAAATCCTGACATTGAAATGTTTTCATGTGAGAAAATTCCAACATAGAACAATAAGTAAGAGCCAACAGCAAGCATTATTATGTTACGGCCGTATCTGTAACTTTTGTTCATTATCAATAGCCCTAGAGAAATAGCTGTTCCAATGTAGAGAAAATTAACTATGAAAAAAGGGTTTGAAGTAACAGAATACACCAAAACAGCAATAACAACAAATACTGACTCTAAAATAATGGGCGTTTTAATATTCATTATTTAATTATTGTTTAAAAAGAGATATAAACTTAATCTATTAAAGTTAAAAAGTCATAGATTATTTTTGCTGCAACAACTGCAGTATTGTCTCCTAATCTGTCACTGGCAGTTTCCACAACATCCAATCCCACAACATTTTTATGACATAATGTTTCAAGAATTGTTTCAAGATGTGACACATACAATCCGTTTGGTGTAGGATTGCCGACACTCGGCGCAATAGCCGGATCAAAGACATCCATATCTATTGAGATATAAATCGGACCTTCGATGTTTACAAGATAATATTCAACTGCATCCATGTGTTTTTTAACATCCCTGCTTTTGAATGTTTGAATATTGTAAGTTGATTTTACGAATTCCTCTTCGTCTTTGGATGCTGATCTGATTCCAATCTGTACAAGATCTGCTCCAAGTTCATGGACTCTTCTCATGACAGTTGCATGTGAGTACTTTTCACCTACAAATTTAAAAGCCAAATCCCTGTGGGCATCCAAATGAATAACCGTTAATTTTTCATATTTTTCAGTCAATGCCTTAACCGCACCTATTGAAGCTGAATGTTCACCACCAATGATAATCGGTTTAATTTCCAAGTCTAAAAGTTCTTTAACTGTATCTTCAACAATATTGCAAGTTTTCTCACAGTTTCCGGGAACGACATTGACATCTCCGAAATCATAAAAAGCAGTTGTTAAATCTTTATTAAAAATAGTATTGTATTTTTCAAAACCAAATGAAGCTTCACGAACAACAATTGGTCCTAAACGTGAACCGGAATGATAAGAAGTAGTACTGTCAAATGGAACGCCGATTATCCCAAATGAATTTTCTTTTATATCCTCATTTTCTTGAGAGAATGCAAATTTCCACGGTTCATAAGTATTTAAAAGCATAATTAATCTTTAAAAAGGAAAATAAATAAGAGAACCTAAGCGGATCCTCTAGTTCTCATTATTTTCATGTTTCCTAAAGCAACAATGTATTCAACTTCAATACCTTCAACGATGTCATTTTTTAACTCTTCAGGCATTGGTAAGTCAATGGTATCATAGTTTTCCATATCCATAATTTGAACATTGTCACCTTGAATAGAAATAACTTGTCCTAATCTTTTATCGATAATAGGAGTATCTACTTTGTTATCTACAGGTTTAACGAGACTTCTTTTTTGGTTGTCAAAGACACCAACTGCTTCAATTCTTGCTTTAGCTGCTCCGTGTTTACCTGGAGATGAAGTAGTGTAACTGATAATTTTACAAGCTTCTCCGCCTAAAACAATATATTTTCCAACTTTTAATGTTTTAATTTCTACAACTTTTGTTGACATTAATTTTCCTCCATTTTAAATAAAAACCGGTTTTTAATCTGATAATAAGGAATATTATTAGATTAATATAAACTATCTTTCCCATTTTATTTAAAGTATTCGTTAAATTAACATTGTTAAAGATGAAAAAAATATTTTCTAAAAAAAAAGATTGATGTTAAATCAATCCATTGTTAAAAGAGTACAGCCACAATGAAACGGCTGCTAAAATTAAAATGACAATCACCCATACAATTACAAATATTTTCTTTGAATCGCTTTGGCCTTTGGTAATATAACTTTCACCTGGTTTGTCGCTTGAATGCTGCCTGTTGTTTTTATAAAAGTCATCATTTCTCAAGTAATTATAGAACATACGAGTTATAAAATAGAAAATCACTACAAAAACAATCCCAATATATGGAATGGAACCTCCATTAAAGAACACTACAACAATAGATGAGATTATAAGCATCAATAACATGAAAAAACATGCTGATAAAATTATTGATAAATGTTTATTCAAAATCATTAGGTACACCTAAATTAATTTACTACTTCATTCTTTAAATATATTTTTAAAATATAACTTACAAATCTAAACTTGTGATAAAATGAAAATAGCTATTGTATCTGGAAAAGACGAAGGACCAACAAAACTAAATGCATTTGATAATGCCCTAACTGATGCCGGAATCGGAGATGTGAATCTGATAAAAGTCTCCAGCATGCTTGCAGGCAATGCTGAAATCCAAAAACTGCCAAAGCTCAAAGCGGGAGCTATGGTGAATTGTGTTCTATCAGAAGCAACATCAGATAATCCAGGAGATGAAATCAGCGCAGTTATTGCAGTAGCTATTGGAGAAAAACTAGGTTGTGTTGTTGAGACAACAGGAATTAACAAACCCCTAAATGAACTAACAGATGAAGCGGAAATGATGGTCAAATACATGATGGACAAACGTGGTGTTAAGATAGAAAAACTGATTGTTGAGTCCTCAACCACAACTGTAGAAAATATTTCATCAGTTGTTGCATCAGTAGTTTATTTAAATGAAGATATTATAGAGGGATGAAAAATGGATGCTAAAACAAAGCAGATAGCAACTGATTTAGCTTATGAAATTATCAGAGAAGTTAGCAGAGCAATCAGACCCTATGTCGGAAAGGAAGAGTCTGGTGAAAAAGTAAAAATGGGTGCTGACGGAACTCCGACTTCATTAATTGACGTTATAGCAGAAGAAAAGATTATCAATATCCTAAAGAATGCTCCAGTTTTATCCTATATTGTAAGTGAAGAAATTGGAGAGCTTAAACTGGGTAAAGGAACAAAAAGAAGTGTTATTCTAACACAGGAATTAAGGCGTGACGATTTAAAACCTGAAGAAACCCCTATTTTCATATTTTTAATTGATCCTGTTGACGGAACAAACAATGCAGTTAAGGAAATTCCTGCATTTGGGATTTCAATAGCAGTTGCCTCAGTAAATCAAGGCCGCCTTGCAACATTGAATGATGTTGAACTTGGATTTGTAAGCAATTTTGCAAACGGTAACTTCTTTGAAGCTGAAAAAGGAAAAGGCTGTTGGTTGAACAACGAAGAAGTTCAGCCAAGTGATGTCATAAACATAAGCGACATGACTTTAGGCGGATTTACTAAAAGTGGAACATCAGAAGCTTCAAAATTAGTTGATAATGCACGCCGTATGAGAGTTTTAGGAAGTGTAGTATTGGAATTATCTTACGTTGCAAGCGGAAGATATGATGCTTTTCTTGACTTGAGAGGAAGCAGAATAATTGACATTGCAGCTTCAAAGCTAATTCTGGAAGAAGCGGGATGCATCATAACCAACAAATATGGCCAAAAACTTAACAATAACTTGAGCATTTATGAAAAAACCATTGTTGTGGCAGCAAACAATAAAATACTCCACAAACAGATGATTGACATTTTAAATGACAATCAGACTGATGTTATTGGAAAAATTGGCGTGGTTTCAAGAATCGACCAGAGAAGACCTATCCTCTTTTCTGCAAAGGTTATCGATTATCTTCTAACAAGCGGCAGAGAAGTGGAAATTGAAAGAAGATTAGCCCACAAACTAACTGAACTAAAGGAAAATCCTGATTTATCTAACATCATAAGAAAAGTAAAAGAAGATTATCCTGAAATTGCAGATTCACTAAATAACATTAACTTTAACATCGATTATGCCCAACTTGCCCAAAATGTCTTTGACTTTGACTGTGATATGGCAGTTATTCTCGGTGGAGACGGCACACTCCTAAGAGCACAGGCAAAAATGAAACCTGAAATTCCAATTTTCGGAATTAACATGGGCACAGTCGGATTTTTAACAGAAATTGAAGCAACTCATACATTTGATGCATTAAATGATATCCTTAAAGGCGATTACTATAAGGAAAAAAGAACAAGACTTGTTGTTTCACACGAAAACCACAACTTTAGCGCAATGAACGAAGTAGTTGTAATGACCGACAAACCTGCAAAGATGCTTCACTTTGAAATACAGGTAGACGGAGAAATTATCGAAGAAGTTAGAGCAGATGGTTTAATAGTTTCAACACCTAGCGGTTCTACAGCTTATGCAATGTCTGCCGGAGGCCCAATTGTTGATCCCAAAGTTGGAGGTTTTGTAATAATTCCAATCTGTCCTTACAAGCTTGGAGTAAGACCTTTCGTCGTATCAGACAACAGTGAAATTACCGTAAAATTACTTAAAAAAGGTAAAAACGCAGTATTTGTAATGGACGGCCAAATTAACGAAGAAGCAAAATATGAAGAGGAAATCAAATTTAAAAAGTCAGATAAAGATGCTTATTTCATCAGAACCTCAACCAAATACTTCTATGAAAAGGTAAAAGACAAATTAAACAAAGGCGGAATCGACAGCAAATCCAGGTGCCACAATGAATAACCTTGTAATTGACCTGACCCATGGAGGGGTTAAGATTGCTATCAGCCTGGCCAAAAAGGGAAAAAATGTCCTTGCCTATGACCTTTACAATACCCTAAAACCAATTGACGGCAAGATGCTGGCCATTTACAATATTGAAATAATTAAATTGGAAGATTTGGCCGGTTTTAGAGGTGACATGAATGTCATCTGTCCCATCCATATGCCATTGACCTTTGATGAGATAAAATCACACAATCCTGATTTAAACTATACTTTCCAAACCCATCATGAAGCAGTTGGCGAAATTCTAAGCGGGTGGGGAGACGATATTATAAAAATTGAAGTCAGTGGAGTTAAAGGAAAAACAACATCTGTTTTTATGCTTAAAGAGATTTTAATTGATGAAAATCCGTTAATACTGTCAAGTTTAGGTGCTCTACTGTATGAAGACAGAAAAGAGATTATCCTAAAAAAAGACATATCAATTACTCCTGCAAACATCAAAGAAACAGTGGATTTGGCTTACAAAATTGCAAATCCTGTATGCAAAATTTCCGAAGGAGTTGTTGAAAGCGAAAACTTAAGAAAATATAATTCGGCAATTTTTGAGTCATCATTAGGTGTAACAGGCATTGGAGATGTTGGGCTTTTATTGAATATTTCTGAGGATTATCCCATTGCAGGAGGTAAAAGCAGTGCTTCTAAAGCTAAAGAACAGATATTTAACTGTGGATGCGTTTGCATTCAAAAGGAAGCATTTGACAGATATTACTCCAAAATCAAACATGAAAAAGTCAACACCTTCTCATTGACTGATGAATCTTCAAATTTATACTTAACACATGTTGAATACAGTCTTGACAGAACCCATGCAGATATCGAATATAAAGAGGTCAAAACAGTTAATGGAAACATCATTTCCGGTAACCTAAGTTTAGAGGCATTTGCACCGGGACCACACCACATCAGCAATCTTTTAGGAGTGGTATTGACCTGCATAAGTTTAGAAATTGATAGTGATAAAATCATAAAGGGAATTGAGAATTACAAAGGCATTCCCGGCAGGACAAATAGAAAAATCATTGAAAATTCAACAATAATTGAAGAAATCAATCCTGGACTGAATACACAAGCCATTAAAGAGTCCATAAACATGATTGATGATTTAAATGACTATTACATATCCATTGGAGGAGATTACGGAATAACCTGTGAAGAGATTGATGAGGAAAAATTAGCTGATTTTTTAAATACCCTAAATCATGAAATCCTCCTGACAGGAGAGCTTGGCAGTTCAATTGCTTCAAAACTTAACATTGACTGCAAATATTATGATAATTACCCAGGCATTTATGATTTAGCTGTTAAAAACAACAAAAATCTTATTTTCATATATCGTTCCGACTACAGAAAACTTCAACAGAGATAACTTATTTTGAAAAAATTGAAACATTTAATATATATTAATTGCAAAAATTAAAAATGTAACAAAATGTTACATGTTAAACTTATATAATTAATTTCAAAAATTGGAGACAATGCATGATTGTTGGAACACGAGGCAGCCAATTGGCTTTGGCACAAACAAAACAGGTCTGTGCCGATTTATCTAAGCTTACTGGAGAATCAATTGACATTGAAGTTATCAAAACAAAAGGAGATAAAATTACTACATCCCAATTGTATAACATGGATTCTAAAGGATTGTTTACCAAAGAATTGGATATTGCCCTTTTAGATGAAGAAGTTGACTTTACAGTTCACAGCTTTAAAGACCTGCCAACCGAATTGGATGAAGATTTGGAAATTATAGCTGTTCCAAAACGTGAATCTCCAAATGAAGTACTTATATCTTCAAAAAAATGGGCTGAATTAGGTCCTGGATCAAAACTTGGAACCAGCAGCCTTAGAAGAGAAGCATTCTGTAATCTTTACAATAAGGAATTTGAGCTAAAACCTATCAGAGGAAATATTGAAACCAGAATTGATAAGGCTCTAAATACCGATTTGGATGCAACTATCATGGCTCAGGCAGGAATAAAAAGATTAAATCTGACAAAATACATCAAAGAAGTATTTCCGCTTGATTATATCACACCGCCTGCAGGTCAGGGCGCATTAGCAATTATCACTAGAAAAGATTATGATAAAAATGAAGTTATAAAAAATGCTTTAAATGATTATGTATCAATGCAAGAAGTATTTGCAGAGAAAAAAGTCCTAGAAGAGCTTGGTGTCGGTTGTCAATGGCCGATAGGCGCTATAGCTCAAATGAAAGGCGATGAATTTAATATTTATTCAATATTATTAACTAAAGAAGGAGAAATCCTTAAAGAGCAAAACGAGAAAGGTTCCATAAGGGATGCGGTTGAACTTGGCGGCCGCATAGGAAGACTTTTCGAGGATTATGTTTAAACGGAGGAATTAAATTGAAAACTGTTAACGTAGGAGTTATTGGGGTAGGCGCAATGGGTGAAAACCATGTTCGTGTATACCACAAAATGGAAGAAGCGAATTTACTCGCTGTTAGTGATGTGAGCGAAAGAGCACTTAAGAAAATTGAAAAAAAATACGGTGCAAAAGGATATACGGACTATAATGCACTGCTTGAAAACCCCGAAATTGAAGCTGTAAGTGTCTGTGTTCCAACCACATTCCACCATTCAGTTGTAATGGAAGCTATTAAACATAAAAAACATGTTTTAGTTGAAAAACCGATAGCGTTTACATTGGAAGAAGCTGAAGAAATGATTGCTGCAGCAAAAGAGGCTGGAGTTATCCTTGCAACTGGACATGTTGAGAGATTTAACCCTGCCGTTCAAAAAGCTAAAGAACTTATTGAAGATGGAGTTATCGGAGATGTAGTATCTGCATTTGCAAAAAGAGTAGGTCCACTCCCACCAAGAATCAAAGATGTTGGTGTTTCAATCGATTTAGCTATTCACGATTTAGACATAATGAATTATTTATTTGACGAAGATGTTACTCAAGTTTATGGAACTATGAACTGCAGTTTTGATGACAGTGAATTTGAAGACCATGCTGAGATAATGGTTAACTTCGATAACGAATCAACAGGAATTATCGAAGTAAACTGGTTAACACCATATAAAAGGAGAGAACTGGAATTAACCGGTACTGCAGGAATTATTTCTGTAGATTATATTAAGCAAAGTATTGAAGTATACGGTAAGTTTGCTCAGGATATTCAAATCAAGCATGAAGAACCACTTAAAGGTGAATTAAAATCCTTCTTAAATGCTGTAGTCAATGATATCGAACCTGAAATTACAGGTGAAGACGGACTTAAAGCTCTTAAAATGGTTATTGCCGCTAACAGATCTTCTAAAGAACATAAACCTATCAGTTTTGAGGAATTATAATCAAGGTGATAAAGTGAAACAAAAATTAATTAACAAAGCCCAAGAACTAAGACAACACGGATTTACCACTGGTGAAATTGCAGACGAACTTAATGTAAGTATGGACACTGCAAGATGGTTAACTCTTCAAAAAGCTGAAGAGAAAACTGAAGCTCCTGTTGACTTTGCTATTAACTGGAAAAGTATTGGTGGAAACTCAACTCGTTTAAGTTATGTTTCCGGCGCATTAAGTGATATGGCTTTATCCCATGGTGAAGCAGACACCGTTGTAGGTATTGCAGTTAGTGGAGTTCCATTTGCAACAGTTATGGCTGATTTTATTGAAGATATGACTGGAATTGATACTTCTTTAGCTATTTTCCACCCAAATAAACACAGAAAAGATGTTGATGCAACTGATGATGAAGGTACAATCAGTACCAACTTCGGAAGTGTTGAAGGTAAAAAAGTTGTCATTGTAGATGACGTTATTACCAGCGGAAAAACCGCACGTGAAGTAATTCACACAGTAAGAGACTTAGGTGGAGAACCTACCTGCGTCACTGTATTAATCGATAAGGCTGGCCTTTCTGAAATCGAAGGCGTTCCTGTTGAATCTTTAATTAAAGTAAGTAGATTATAAATCTACTCCCATTATTTTTTTTAACATGTTAAACACAACTTTTATATATCGAGAAGTATAATTTTTAAATATATAAACACAAATTGAACACGAGGCGATATAATGTATATTACAATTACATCATTTAATAATTTGCACGGTTCCAAACCATTAGTTCTGGAAGGATTAATAAAATTAGTTAAAGAACCTGAAAACAAATACGATACCGAAGCAATAGCATGTGAAATGAGATATTTCGGCAAAATAGGATATGTTGCAAACAGTACTCAAACAGTCATCAAAGGTTGCATGAGTGCAGGACGTGTAGTTGACAAAATCGATGATGAATACTTTGCAAAAATTAAATTCATCACCGGCAATACCGCTATCGCAAAAATATTAACTCCTGACGAGTTTATTGAAGAAGTTGAAAATCCGGAAAGTGACATGCATTACCTCTGTGAAAATCCCGAAAACATCGATTTGGAAAAAATTGAGAAAAACTTCATAAAGTAGGTGAGAAAATGATACTAACCAGTGACTTAAGCTTTGATTATGAACTTTTAACACCACAGGTTCATGAAAACATGGCGATAATTCCTATTAAAACAACACCAAATTACAAACTAGACATAATAACACTTAAAAAGGCATTAGAATTAGGGCTTGGCGAAATCAAAGAATGTGAGCAGTCAACAGTCAACACACTGATTGTCAAAAATGATGCAGTAACCCCCCTCATTTTAATCGACGGTGAGGAAGTCGTTGGAGGCGACCAAAACCGTTTGGTTAACTCAACAATACTGGTTGCACCTAAAAGTGAAATGAAGATTCCTGTAAGCTGCACCGAACGTGGCCGATGGGATTATAAGAACGAATTTAAGAATTCAGACTATATTGCCAATTATGAAACCCGCCGTGCAAAAATGAGTGCATCACGCTTAAACATGCCCGTACAAAATGCTGTATGGGGATCAATTGACAGTCTAGAAGTGCTAAATGAATTCAGCTCCCCAACAAGCGCCATGGCAGAAAGCTATGAAAATTTAAAAATAGACCATAATGAATTTATCAACGCTTTTTCCATAGAGGACAATCAAAACGGAGTTGTAATAATAATCAACGGTGAAATTAAAGGATTCGAGTTATTGTTGAATTCTGAAATCTACAAGGAATTTCATGAAAAGATATTGAAAAGTTATCTGATTGACGCTAAAAATGAAAATGCAACATTCACCATCAATATTGACGAAATAAAATCCGTTTTAGAAAACGCAATTTCTTCAGATTTTGAAAAAAAAGAAAGTGAAGGACTTGAAGACGCTTACGAATTTGAAAATGAATCCGGATTTGGAAAATTATACTCTTACAAAAATGAGATAATCCACTGGTCATACTTCAAACAGATTGAAGAAAATAACTTCAACCAACAGGAAGAAGATGTGGAGTTAGTATCCGACATCTAACTCCCCAAACTTAATCACTGATAAAGTGTGGAAACATCATCAGACCCAGATACGCATTCTGCACCATCAGGTTTTTCACTTGAAACCCCACCTATGACACCAATGCTTTGAATAGTATCTTTTAAGACAGTTGCAGATGTAATCCCAAGACCTTCCGGGGACAATACAAACAGATCCAAAAAGATTTCATCTTCGCCAACGATGAAAGCCGGTTCGATTACTTCAGCAGACTTTGTCTGAACCTTAATTAGAATATGTCTTATTTCACTTTCACCATCGATTCCTATCTCATTTCGAATAGTCTTATCTAAATTTTTAACCTTTTCGCTCCAATTTATTGAATTCATATTATTACCTCTAAATATAATTTCAATGAAATAAGATATAACTCTAGTTAAACTGCGAAAAAGTGAAAAAACACATTTACACAAAAAGAATATAACTATTTAAAACAGATTAATTTAAAAAAATATTTTCATTTAAGAAAGAATATTAAAAAATAAGGAATTAAAGAAGATAATAATGAGAAAAAAGATTATGCATCAGCTTTCTCTTTTTTATCTTTCTTTTCGACAATAACTAATTTTTCATTTTCATCATCGACTTCCATGACAATAGGTTCACCTTCAACAGCACCAGGGTCTTTTTCTACGCATTCTTTGATTTTAGCGTTAATTGCTCCAGTATCCTCTGTGTCAATTAAGTCTACGATTTCCAGTTGGTTTTGGAATCTTTCAATACCGTCGAGTGGAATGTTTTCTACGAAAGGAATAGCTCCAGTTGCTCCAACGATTTTCTTTTTATCTGGGTCTGCTCCGTTTTCGTGTAATGCTTTGATACTTTGACCTGTAATGTGTCCTTGCACTTCAGCACCGGTAACAATTAAGAAACGGATATTTGGGTTTGAAATGATGTTTGCAACTACTTTTTCTATTCCTAAGTTTTCTGTTTTACATGGACCTGCGATTGCTGCTCCAGATAATTCTGCTTCAATGTGAGAAGCGAGAGTGGTTACTGCAACAGGGCTTTCTGGATCGCCAACAATGTAGTCTCCACTGATAACCGGCCAGCCATCTGCAGGAGCTTTTTTATCTGCCATTTATAATCCTCCTAATTTTCAGTTAAATATGAGTATATGTCAGGGACTACTTAAATATTTTGTAACTTAAAATGGGTGACTAGTATAATTTATAATGTTTTCCAACCAAAATATCATTAATGAACATCAACATCGAAACTTTCTATTTTATTAATCAGGGCTTACAAAATCCAATTTTTGATTTGATAATGCCTCAGTTTACCAATATCGGCGGCTTTGCAGGATTATTAGTTCTATGCATACTTGCAGTAATAATATTTAAACATTACAATAAGGAAAAATACTTAAGAATTGCAAAATTATCCCTATATGCCCTTTTGATTTCTGCAGCCATTGCTCTGTGCCTTAAATTATCATTTGTTGAAAAAAGGCCTTTTGAGGTTTTAAGCAATGTTCACCAACTTGTCATACCTACGGAACCAAATTCTTTTCCTTCAGGACACTGTTCATCAACATTCAGTGTGATAACCATACTGATTCACGAATTATGGGAAAATAAGCTGATCATAATAATCTTAGCAATATTCGGAGTATTAATTGCATTTTCAAGAGTATATTGTGGTGTACATTACCCTATGGATGTGGTTGTGGGGGCGATGGTCGGTGTTTTAAGTGGAATATTAGTTTTAAAATTAAAAGTATAACTCTGATGGATGTCCTATATATTCAAAGTCATCCTTGTTTTCTAAATATTTAACACCAATGACTTTTCCGTCAGGGAATTTTGTTACTATGCTCATTCCATCATTGACATCTATCACTATTAATTTTGTGTTTTTCTCACCTTTGGCTTCGATTTTAATTATTTCATCATTTTGAATTAGTTCACCTTCTTCAAAATCATTACTTATGTCTGTGGAAAACCAATGTTGAGGTAACTTAAGCCTTAATCCTAAATCGTCTAACAAATCTTTTACATGCATCTTGAAAATCTCCTATAAATTATTTTTAACATCTACATGATAATATATAGAAAAGTATATTTAAAGATATTGTAACTACTCAAGGGTGAAAAGTAGTTAAACTAGGAAATGAATCTTGTTTTTGTCAATGTCCTCTAAAGTATGAGGTTTTGGAATGTCATCGGAATGGCCCAATGCAAGAATGCCTACAATCCTATAATGATTGTCAATCTTTAAAATATCCCTAACTATTTCTTCTGAATCAGTACCATCCTTGTCCCTTAGATGTATCTGAACCCAACAGCTTCCCAAGTTGAGTTCTGTTGCCATCAGATGCATGTAGGTTAAAGCAATGGATGAATCTTCACACCATGTATCGGCAATCAGAGTATCTGCAACGACAACAATAGCTTTATCAGCGCCTCTGATTAGATCTGCACCATGATTTTTGGCTTGTGACAATTCATTTAAAGTTTCTTTTCTCTCAACAACCATGAAGTTGCATGGCTTTCTGTTCATGCTTGTAGGAGCAAGAAGTGCGGCCTGCAGTATTTTATCCAATTCTTCTTTAGTGACCTTTTCGTCATTAAATTTTCTTGTACTTCTTCTTTTAAGCATCAAATCAGTTAAAGTCATGCTTAAATATTAGAATTTTTTAGTAAATATAATTTTTGAAGTGAAAAATATTATAAATCCTCATAATATTCATCAGAAACCTCTTCCAGCCATTCATTGGATGTTTCCACGCCTGGCACTTCCACTGCAATATGGCTGAACCATGAGTCCTTTTTAGCACCGTGCCAATGTTTAACATTTGCCGGAATTTCAACAACCATCCCCGGTTTTAAACTTAATGCATCTTCACCTTCCACCTGATACCATCCTTCACCTGCAACACAGATTAGAATCTGGCCCCCTCCGGATTGGGCATGATGAACATGCCAATTGTTACGACATCCCGGTTCAAAAGTTACATTGGCCAAAAATACTGCTGAATTTTCAATATCCACCAGAGGATTTAAATAGGATTGACCAATGAAATATTCTGCAAATGCATCATTAGGAACACCAATACCAAAAATATTTTCTTTTTCAAAATCAGACATAATAATCATCTCATTAAATGTTGACATTCACAACAATTATTGTTCCATAAAAAATTCGAAGCTACGGCAGTGCAACTTCGAATTTGAAAATTTTTCACGACTTGTTAATCAGTCATTCATATTTTTATTTTCATAGAATATAAAGTAATAGGTTTTGCGAAAAAATATCCTGAAATTGAAAAGAAATAAGATTAATTTTTACGCCCAAAAGTAACCAAACAATCACCAAAACTTTAAATACCTACAAAATAATGCTTTTTCAAGGTGATAGAATGTTAAACTTTGAAAAACTATCCAAAGTATATTTCAGTCCCTCCGGGACAACAGAAAAAATCGTAAACGAAGTTGCAAAGAACTTTAACATGAATAGGGAAAACTATGACCTGTTAAGCTTTGATGAAGAAAAAACCTTTTCAGACGAACTGGTGATTTTCGGAATTCCCGTCTTTGATGGAAGAATCCCAAAACTAGCATGCAAAAGGCTTTCAAAAATGAAAGGAAACAACACCAAAGCAATAGTCATCCTCAATTATGGAAACATGGACTATGGCGACGCATTGCTTGAACTCACAGATCTTTTAAAGGAAAATGATTTCCAGATTGTAGGAGTGGCAACAACAGTAAGCCAAAACTCACTATTCAGTCAATTGGGACGCAACCGCCCAGATGAAAAAGACATGGAAAAAATCAATGAGTTTTCCAAAAATGTTATTGAAAAGCTCAAAAACAATGAGGAAAATGAGATTTTTGTAAGCGGATACAAACCATACTCTGCTTACAGAACACCACCATTTTCCGTAAACTGTGACGAGGATTTGTGTGTCGAATGCCTTGACTGCGTATACACCTGTCCTGAAGAGGCAATCATGGAAAATACGCCAACAATGACAAATATTGATGACTGTACACGATGCAGCACATGCATCAATGTTTGTTCTGAAGGTGCAAGGTCATTTTCAGGAGATGCATATTCCCAGGAAATGGAAAGTGCCGTTGAAAATTATCTTGACCGACAGGAAGCACAGTTCTATTTTTAAACAAAAAAAGCACTAGTGCATATCATCACTAGTGCTTAATTTTTAATTCTTATTTTACACTCGCAACAATATTTATTTTAACATATGAAATTGATTTGACCTTGTAATATTGTGTAAGTTTATTAAATTGTTTTATATTCATAATAGATAGTTTTAAAAATGATTAAAACAATAACAGTAAATTACAATAGAATAGAGGTCAAAATATGGAAGCAAAAAGCAATATTGATAAGAATATGTTAAAAGAAAAAAACAGCTTTGATAGAAAAGATTTGTTGAAAGTTATTCTCCTTTTAAAAATAGCCAGCATCAACAATAAACTTAAAAGACAAAAGAAATATCGCAAAACACATGAAAAGATAATTGAAATATGCAACAGATACCCTCACAATGAGAAAATGCTATTTTATAAAATCCAATCCCTTAGGAACCTAAATAAATCCTACAAAAGTCTGGAATGCATAGAAGATTTATTGAAGATAAATCCTCACAATCGGCCGGCACTTTTCATTATAGCCAACATTTATGAGGGAGAATAGTATGTTTGAAAAGGACAATCTTGAAAAAATACAAAAAAGAGCCATCAAACATTTAAAAAGAGGAAACATCCTAAAAGCAAAAGACGAATATCTCAAAGGATTGGCAATCGACCCCAACAATATAGTTATACTCAATAACCTTGCTCAGATATACAAAATATTAAACAAAAAAGACAAGACACGAGGATATCTGGAAAAACTAATAGAAGAGTGTGAAAAGAACTCCTATGAAGAGGAACAAATATTGATTATGAAATTAGCTGCGCTAACAGAGCTTGAAAGAATCGAAGAGTTAAATGAAACACTCGAAAGACTAATTGAACTATATCCCAATAATACTTTAGGATTATATCAGAAAGCACTGCTTTTAGAAAAAAACAATGACCCCGAACAAGCCCTAAAATTCATCGAGAGAATCCTGAAAATAAATGAGTATAACATTGCCGCATTGCTTGCAAAAGGAAGAAACCTTGTTGAAATTAAAGAGTATGATAAAGCAGAGGAGTGTTATAACTTAGTCTTTAAAATCGAACCGAAAAACAAAGCAGCAATGAATCTGAAAGGAAAACTGTTGAAAAAGAAAAACAACCAGGAAAATTCAATCTGTGCACACGATTTGATGATGAAAGCAGTAGAATTTTGGGAAATGGAAGACTTTAAACGAGCAAATAACTTTTTAAATAAGGCACTTGACATGGATTCCAGTTTCGATGAAATATGGTATTGCAGAGGAGAGCTGTTAATCCGAATGGGTAGAATCAATGATGCAATAAATTCATTCAACAAAGCATTTGAGATTAACCCTGAAAGCGGAGGAATAATAAGAAAAAAAGAGTTTTTTAGGATGTTGAATATTATGAAAAGAATCAATACAATATTAGGATATGAAAAATGAGATATCATTCCCCAATTTTTTTAATTATCTCATTTTTAATTATCTCAACACAGCTTTCAGCCTCATCATCAAGTCTGAATGCATCCTTAACAGAAACATCAAAATCATCTAAAATATCACTGGCATTTAATGTTTTGTCTACTTCAATTCCCTTGTTTTCCAAAATTGTATTGACGCAATTATTTGCACAACCGTTAATAGCTATAATAGGCTGTTTTTTAAGCATTTCATTGTTTTTACCAGCAATATCTGCAGATGTTGAGCCCATACAGATCGATATTACATTTTCATGCTCTTTTCTAACATCCCCAACGGCAACACGTGAAGCCAATCCATTGGGACTCATTCCATTACACGGAGCTAATGCAACTCTTTTCATAATTTAAACCCCGTGCCAATGAATTGAGCAACATCACGACCAGCATCATCTGAAATATCCACATTGACAATAGAAGAAGTCCTGCCACTTTTCCTGCATGTTGCTTTTGCTATCAGTTTATCTCCTTTCGGAGCAGAAAGATAATGGATGTCAACCTGTTGGGCAACAGTCAATTGATGAATCTGATTGGACAATACCGCAAATGCAAAATCGGCGAGCGTAAAAATTACGCCACCCATCACCCCACCGTAAGCGTTTCTGTGATCGTCAGTGATTTCAAGAGAACATATCGCTTCATCTTCTGTTAGTTCATCTAAAATGACACCAGTCATTACTGCAAATTTATCTTTATAAAAAAATTCCCTAGCACTTTCTATTGTATCGAAATTAGCCATTTTTTCACCTACCCTATAAATTAGAATCTGTATTTAAGTTTTTTAAACAAAGGAGTTAACCAAATAAACAATATTGAAAGCAAACATGAAATAATTATTGCCGGAGGATATACAAAGTAACCGATTATCATTCCGATTACTACTATAATGATTGTCTGAATATAATGGGCATTGGTTAGAACCATCAAAAGAGCAACATTGCCCTCATCTGCTTTTTTCAACGCGTCAGATGTTAAGATAGACAGTAAAGCAACAACTATAAAATCTATTCCATAACATGCCTGTGGAACAAATGAGTAAAAGTTTTCAGCAACGAATGTTGAGAGATATGGAATTAAAGACAGAACAAACATTGATGCTCCTATTGACCATATCACCTTACCATTTATCTTATTTACAATTGAAAACAGGTTATTGTTATAGTTCCAATAATTAAAACAGACAACGAAACTTATCGCATAAGCCAAAAATTCAAGTTTCAAATCAAATAATGCCTGCCATGACCCGTTACTTGCCATGCCAATTTCCAGAACAATAATTGTCAATATGATGGCTACAATTGCATCAAACAATGCTTCAAATCTTTCACTGCTTTCAATTTCAGATTCTGCAAGAAACGCTAAAATAAACCAGTAAAGTGTAGCTAAAATACATGAGACATAAACCCCCTGAGGATAGATGGTGTAAGTAAATAAAAATCCAATCAGGATTATTGCAATAGGAATATATCTTCTATAATCCTTTAGGTTAACTCTTTTTAGCTTTTCATTATATGGATTTGCTCTTACTATTAGATAGGTTGATAATGTGTAAAAACCGTTAGTTGCCAAAAACAATAATCCAAACATGCTCTGAGCAGGAATTGACCTTGGATTTAGGACAACCCATGTTGCAAAGTAAGGTATTACAGACATTATGAATATCAAAATTCCATAAACCAAAACTACCTTGTTATCGATTTCATCAACTATCTGGAATAAATTGTGATCATTATACCATGTATTGAATATGATTAAAAAACAGGTAAAATACGTAATGTATCTAATGTTTAAATTTAGAATTGCACCCCATGTCGCCGCTTCAGGCTGTGCAAGTTTCAATACCAATACCGTAATAATAATTGCTAAAACTGCATCCATGAATGTTTCAAATCTATTCGTTTGCATGAATACCTATTTGTACATAATAATATAAAAAAATTTAGAAAAGCCCATCAGTTCGTGCTAAAATATGTGAAAACTGATAATCACTTAAGACTTAAGACAAATACCCGATACAAAAATTAATTTAATATGTTATCTAAAATAGAATTAATTATCTAAAAGGTGTTTAAATGATGGATTTTCTTAAAAAATACAACATGCACATTTTTGTCATCATTGTTGGCGCATTAACACTCTATGATTTGTTAAACTGGAATAGCCTTTCTCTTGTTAGAAAACTAGTAAACGTGTTTGCAATATTGGGCGTTCTTCATGAAGTTGAAGAAAAATATTGGCCCGGCGGCTTTATTGAATTGATGCTTAATAAATTAAAAGTGAATATAAGTGAATTGGATGACGGTAAAGCGAAATTAAGTGTAGTCATATTCTGGTTAGTCTATATCGGACTTGGATATGTATTTGACAATATCCTCTTTTTCTTCATGATGACAATTGTCCTGTCACTTTTCGAAGCATTCATCCACACTGCAGGAATTAAAATTCATAAATTGAACAAACCATACACACCGGGTTTAGTTACTGCATGGCTTTTGGCAATCACAGCGATTTACTCAATTGTTCAATTAAACAAATATAGCATCATAGTTCCAACGGATTATTTAATTGGATTTATACTGTTTATCATAACATTCCTGATGTTAGCCTCCCAGATTTACAGCAGCATAAGTTAAGTTTTAAAGATGTGATAAGCAGAATTAAAAATTGAAATCTGCAGACCAAAAAAAATAATTATATGAAATAAACATTAATTATTAGATGAAAAAAATATGACAGATAAAGAAATTATTGAAAACATCATAAAAAATATTGCAAAATCATTTACAGGCAAAGACAGCACCAAAGACTGGACTGATGAAACAATCTGGTTTGATGCAGCACCATTTGCATGCATAGGTAAAGAAAATGCAATACCTGTTTTTGATGAAGCATTTGGAAACCTCCAATCATGTGATGTGACAATTACAGATATGGAAACAAGAATAAATGATAACTCCGCATTAGTCTGCTCAACACAAAATTGGGCTACAGTCAACAAAGACGGTAGCGAAAATCCAGTATTAATCATGAGACAAACCGATTACCTTGAAAAATAGATGGCGAATGGAAAGTTCTTCATGAACACACTTCTATGGCTGATGGATGGGGCGGAACCATAATCAAATAAAAACATGATAAGAAAAGCAATGAAAAAAGATTTCATCGAGATTTTGAAATTAAATCAAAAAGACGTGGAGATGTTATCTCCACTTGATGAAAATCTTTTAGGAAAAATGGATGAAATATCCGAAATTTTTAATGTGATTGAAATAGACAACAAGGTTGTTGCTTTCATTTTAGCATTTCGAAATGGATGTGAATACTGGAGTGATAACTACAACTGGTTTAACAATCATTACACTAATTTTATTTATATTGACCGCATTGTAATTGATGAAAATTACAGAAAACAGGGCATCGGCCAAAAGTTATATGAAAACATTTTTGAATATGCTGTAAAGAATAATTATGATTTGGTTTGTGCTGAAATTGATATCGAACCGGAATACAATTATTCCAGTATTAAATTCCATGAAAAAATGGGATTTGAAGAAGTAGGCACAAGAATTTCTAAAAAAACAATAACAGTTTCACTTCAAACAAAAGAAATCGATTAAACCACAGAATTAAGACAAAAATAAGTTAATTCATGGAATTTTAACACACAATATAATTTAATAGCAATGAACACAATAAAAGTAATTATGAAAATTGTTGTTTTAAATGCCAGTCCAAGAAAAAGAGCAAATACCTCCCAATTATGTAAAAGTGTTGTTGAAGGAGCTCAAAGTAATGGTGCAGATGTAGAATATTTTGATTTATACAGTTATGATTTTAAGGGATGCATGAGTTGTTTTGCATGCCATTTGAAAAAAAATAAAGAAAATCCATTATGTTTTTGGAGAGATGATTTAAAAGAAATCCTCAAAACATGCCTTAAAGCAGATGCAATTGTTTTGGGAACACCAATTTATTACGGATCAATTTCATCTTATGCACAGGCTTTTCTTGAAAGATTATTATTTGCCGCAGACACTTATATTTTAGATGATGAAGGAAATAGAGTATCCAAAATTAAAAAAGAAGTAAAAACAGCAATGATTTATACCATGAACGTTACAAAAGAAATGGACTACTTTAATGGTGAAGACCAACTTGCAATAATGAGAGGATACCTGACAAATATATTTGGAGAATGTGAAGCTCTCTACGCCTATGATACAAAACAATTTAAACAATATTCCGCTTATGTAAACAATATGTTTGACCCGGAACTTAAAGAAAAAAGTAATGAAATTCAATTTCCTAAAGACTTGAAAAAAGCTTATGAATTAGGTCAAAGATTATCTATACCAAACGAAGAATAGTCAATATATTTTTAAATAACCCATTATGCACGATGCAATCAAATATTCAAAGCAAAACTATAAAAATCCAATAAATGATTATTGCTAAAACAATGGCCAATGAAATTATCGTAGATAATGCTGCACAAAACATTTTCAGATTGAATGTGTAGATGAAAATCGGATTAAGGAACATGTTCAATATTGCACATAGCACCATCACATACATTGTTTTGGTGTCCCCTTCTAATCTTAAAAATCCATACAATGCATTGGGCATTACAACAAATATGCTTGCGACAAAGTATATGTGACCATAATCAAGTGCATAGTTAAAACTGGGTCCTTTTGCGCCCATAAGCAACAATAATTCCTTTGCAAATACTGAAAAATTACTGTAACAATAATAGAAAATATTAATGATAATATAATTCCATGAGCAGCAGAATTATCTGCCAGTTTGTCGTTTTTCCCATTATATATTGAAACAACAGATGTTATTCATGCACCCCGGCTTGTTCCTATGCCTATTATTAAAAATTCAAGAGGTATTACAAATCCAACCGCTGCAAGCTGATCTGCACAATTCCACCAACCCAAAATGAATCAATGATATTGTATAATGAAATAATCATCATTGAAAGCATTAACGGTAAAGATAATTTCAAAACTGCTTTAGGGTTTCCCCTCAATAAATTTACTCTTCGTGTTTCCTGTTTAATAGAATCTCCCATAAGATTAATCTCCTAAAAATTATTTAGTTTAAATTTTGAAAACTATCCAAAGCAGTAGCTAAAAATGCTACTTAACCAAATCACAGATAGTTTTTGTCTTAAAAAAAAGTCTTTTATAAACTTGGGGATGCCATTACACATATACACATAATAATCAAATTCTAAAATAGCAGACATACTTTAGTTTTTTAAAATATTTAAAATTAATTAGAAAAATAGATTAAAAGTTAAACAATTTAAAAAAAAATAATAGAGTGTTGGCAGAAATTATTTGATTTTGAACATTTTTCATTTTCTCCTTTTTGATTTTTAAGCATCTTTTTTTTAAGTTTGTGATATGAATTGTATTGCACTAATTACTGAAAATAAATCCATTTTGTTCTCTTTAATGAGATTAAACAACCTTATTAAGTTATATGAGGCTACAATGGTAAACATTAGATTTTGTACTCTTTTTAAGCCAATTATCGGAAGATAATCATAGTTGTAGATTCTTTTGAAAGTTCCGTTGTGTGCTTCTACTGTCTTTGCACGTAGTTTATAGTCTTTTATTCCGTCTTTGGTGGACATTAATCTTTCTACTTCGTATGTGACTTCATGAACGTATCTTGTTATTGTTCTGTGGTTGGTTGTGTAGCATTTTCCTTTGTATTTACAATTTTTGCAGGCTTGGTAGTTAAAGTAGACTAATTTGATTTTATTTCCTCCGCCTTTTTCTTGTGGAGCGGGATATGCTCCATCAAGGGTTAATTCTTCATTATTTGGACAAATGAAAACATTTTTATATTCATCAAAAACAAAATAATCTATAGCAAATAGATTTTCAGGTTTATTATCTGAATTCTCTCTATTTTGCTGTTTTGTTGGAATTAAAGCAGTTACGCCCAGTTCTTTGAGATATGTCAGGTTTGCTAGTGTTGAATATATTGTATCCGCGCTAATTTTTGTGGGTTTAATTTGTAAATTAACGAGGACTTGATTCATCAATGCAGGAATTTGATAATGATCCGTGGGATTTTGAACTGCATTAACTCCACATATTAACTTCGATTTGGTATCAGTGCCCAATTGAATGTTAAATGAAAATTTAGGGTATTTTTGACCTTTATCTTTAATTTTCATTAGTCGTGCATCATGATCATTCAAAGCATGCGATACTTGGCCAGAATAATCTAACAATCGCCACCAATAAAATAAAATATCAACTTTTTCTTTATCAGAAATTGATTTATCTTCTAAAAATTTTCGTGCTGTTCTTCTAAGCTTTTTAATTTCATCCTTTGACAATTCTTCAACCATATAATGCTTTATTAACAAACTAATGTCTTTTTCTTTAATTATATTGAACGGCGAATTATAAGCATTTTTTATTGTTCCATCAATTGCAATATGTTCAAAATCAGTTAAACCAATCCTATTTGCCACAATCAGGATAAAACTCATAATTAACTGGTAAATTGGTTGGAAATATTTGCAATAATCTCGTATTGTCCTATCACTTGGTTCAATGGAATGTGATATTAAATTGTACAAATGATTGTACTTAGCATTATATGCTAATGCCACAGTGCTTGTTATTTTATTAATGTATCCGTAAAAAATTAGTTTTATCATATCTTTAAGTTCAAATGGTGGTTTTCCAACATTTGAAGTTTTTCGCTCTATTTTAAAGTAATTGAATGCTCCATCAACGATTACGGATGCAAGATACATAAGTTGAAATTCTTCCTCCATTTCATCAATTTCCCTACTCTTATCACTTAAAATATAATTATTCCAAATCATAACAATCAAAAACCTATATGCTCAATTAAATAATTATAGAATTAACTATAATTACTAATATATTTGTTATTTCTAATATAAATAGATTTTAATAACTTTTATTTAGAATAATAAATAATACATTGTTAAAATTAAATATAGACAATTATAATTTATAATTTGAATAAATCAACTACATTCGTAGAGTAAATTGAAAAAATAATAAGGATTTAAGTAAAAAAATTAATAATAATTTTGAAATGAACAAAATTTAGTAAAAAATAGAAAATTTAGTTAAAATTTGAACAGTTATTAAAACTCAATAATTTCTACCAACACTCGAAAAATCGAAAAAAAAGAATTGTGAAGGATAGAATATCCTTCTTATTTGATTTTAACAAAACGTTTAAGACTTGCCTGCTTGTAGGTTACTGTATAACTTACAGTTTTGCCTTTTTTGAGTTTCTTAACCATCTTCTTGGTCACCTTAAACTTGCCGACACCATCTGAACCTGTTTTGACCTTGTAGTTTTTGCCGTTGAACTTTACGGTCAGCTTAACATTCTTGTAAAGCTTAGGTCCGGTGTAGGTCACTTTAGCAGTGTATTTTTTGCCTTTCTTGAGCTTTTTAGCAACCTTTTTAGCAAGTTTCAAGGTACCCTTGCCTTTGGCGTTGACCTTGACCTTGTAGGTCTTGCCTTTGAACTTGACGGTTACGGTCTGCTTTTTCATGTCCTTGCCGAAGCTGACAGCAACCTTGTTTTTGCCCTTGTAGGTAAACTTGACATTCACGGACTGTTTGACCTTATGTCCCTTGACAGTAATCGGAATCACTGTTTGCTTTTTGGATTTCTTGACATTAGTGGTCTTTTTGGCTGAAATAATCTGTTTTACAGTGAAAGTGTTGGAAACACTCTTGTCGAAGTATCCTGCAGTTACTGTGTATTTTCCAGGAGCCAGGGAAGGCTTGATTGTTGCAACACCATTTGCATCGGTTAAAACAGAGTAAACTTTTCCTGCAACTGTGAACTTGACGCTCACACCAGCAACAGGCTTTTTGTTTGAATCAATTACACGGACACTGTAGCTTGCAGGCTCAAGGTAGAATACGTTGACGTTCCTGTTGGAGTCAAGAGATACTGCAATTACGGTTGGAGTGGCGTTATATGATACATTGCCATATTTTATGTCATTGGATATTACCAGAGTGACTGCACCACTCGGAACTGAAGGAACATTAACTGTTCCAGTGCCATTGACAATATTGACCGGATAAGATACATTGTTTATGATTACGCTGACATTTCCTGTGACGTCGCTTGGAACGGTTACAGTGACTTTTCCTCCGACAACATCAACCTTCACATCACCAGGCTCCATGACCTTAAGAACAGCTATGGTGGCATTCCTGATGCTTACATTGTATGGTCCGCTAAATGATGCGCTGACCTTGTAAGTGCCGAAATCATCAAATGTGTGCATTGCCCACCAGGTTCCGTTTCCTGCATAATCTGCTTTGATGGAATTCTCATCAGACAGTCTGAAAACTACATCACCAGTCATGATTTCGCTTAATATATCGGATTTTGCAGTGATGTTGACTGTCTTGTTGTTGGTTGTGATTCCTGTCACGTTTAAGCTGAGCATCCTGCTTGTGAATAATATTTCTGCGGAAGTGTAGTATGAATCCTCATCGTGGCTTACGATTATATTATACTCTCCAACATTCTCCAGGACTATTTTACCCTCAGCATCAGTGACTTTAACTACATTAATGTCAACACCGTTGACAACACCACTAACGGTAACGTTCTGACCTGCTTCCATATAGGACATGACCGGCACAATGGTCTCATCACCTGTGTTTTCAATGCCGTTTGCTCCCCAGTAGGTAACGTTTGTAACATTGACATCGGCATTCCTTCTGGAAAGTATTGCATTTAAAAGATTATCGTTACCCACAAATCTGATTTCCAAATTGTTTCCATTCATTTTTATTTCAAATGGAGTATAATTATCTATATTTGCCCTATTGTTCAGGAATGTGGAGTGGGAAATTGACCTGATGTATGTGGATTCCGCAAGAGTCCAGAAGTAAATTGCAGAACCTGTATCGGCTTTATTGCCGGTGAATTTGGAATTTACCACAGTAGCATTGCCGGTGATATAAACAGCACCACCGTCACCGTCACCATCCTCATCACATGCATTGTTGTTGGAGAAATTGGAATTTTCAATATTACCAGAGCCCATATAGAGAGCACCACCCTCTACTGATGCAGTGTTGCCTGTGAAATTAGAATCAGCCACATTAACAGTTATTTCAGAGCAAATGGCTCCACCAAAGTCTGCGGAATTGTCTTCAAACTTACAGTTGGTCACATTACCTGCACGTTTAAAGCAAATTGCACCGCCGTCACTTTTTGCAGTGTTGGCTGTGAAATTACAATTTGCCACATTACCTGAATCCATTACGACAGCACCACCCAACTTAGATGCAGTGTTACCGGTGAAATTACAATTTGCCACATTACCTGAACTCATTACGACAGCACCACCAGAAGCAGAAGCAGTGTTGTTAATGAAATTACAATCAGTCAAATTACCGGTCTCAATATTGACAGCCGCACCAGAAGCAGAAGCAGTGTTGTTAATGAAATTACAGTTCATTATATTGATAAATTCAATATCTAAGTAAATTGCACCACCATAATCTGCAGTGTTGGCTGTGAAATTACAATCCCGGATTTCACAGGACTCGGCGAAGAAAATTGCCCCGCCCATTTCAGCGTGATTGTCCCTGAATGAAACGCCCTTAATGATTCCATTGATTGTGGCGATTGCACCACCAAATTTTGCTGAATTTCCAATGAACTCACCATTGAATACAACATTCTCAAAGTTTCCAAAGAAATTGACTCCTCCGCCAGTATAGGAAGTGTCGTTTATGAAATTGCTGTTGAATGTGATGTTTGAAGGATTTTCACGGTAGTTTACAGCACCACCGTTAAGGGAGGCAGTGTTGTTTATAAAGTCACAGTTGAATACACAGTTGGTGGAAACGTTCTTGAATGTTATTGCCCCACCGTTTCCAACTGTCGGATCAAGTTGACCTAAAGCGCTGTTGTTGATGAAACTGCCTGAGAAGTTGTTCTTATCGGTTGTATTGTAGAAAAACATTGCACCGCCGCATGATTTGGCAGTGTTGTTTATGAAGTCGCCTTTAATCTTATTGCCGTTTGCCTTATTGTAGAAAAAAATTCCTGCGCCGTAGCCCGCAGTGTTGTCCTTGAAGATGCCATCGAAAGTATTGTTTTCGACTGAGTTGCGGAAGAATATTGCTCCACCGCTTTGTCCTGCATGATTATTATAGAATTG
>JAFUCN010000027.1 GCA_017459665.1 Methanobrevibacter sp.
TGAGGTTAAGCCTCCACAATTGGTGATAAACTAATTGAATAAGATATAAATCAATATCACTGGGTCTTGTAGAACACTGTTCTACAAGAGATATTGATTATAAGTCTATTTTTGAAAAAAACCCCACAATCTATTAAAGACTTTTTTTAAATCCATTTAAAGACAATTCATAATATGGTTCATATTGGCGCATAATGCATCGAGTTTTTCACTTTAGAAATTTGTTTTAAAAGAAACTGGATGATTCGTACTAGTTCTATACATAATTCACAATGGAGGAATGAATTATGGAATCAGAGATTTCCATAGCCATTACTGTGGATTTAACCCACATGTTAGATATAATCTGCATAATGGTATTTCTATATTTCTTTAATATAGGAATATAAATTCTTCCATTTTATCACCTGCAAATAGATGAAAACAATTTTAATCTTAGGTTTCTTTCGAAATAACCAGTATTTCGGTGTTCTCCCCGTGTTTAAAGTACACTGCAATCAATTTGCAAAACTTTATATATGATTAATAACTTACAATTATATGAGGTTAAACCTCCACAATTAGGTGGTAAAACTAATTGAGTTTGTATAAATCAATATCACTGGGGCTTGTAGAACTCTGTTCTACAAGAGATATTGATTGTGACTCTTTTTTTAAAATAATTATTACTGTTTTTTCATCACTCTACAATTTCAATCGAATCCTCACCGAACCAGTAACCGTAGATATACATGTCCTCTAAAGGTTCCTTTGACTTTTCGCTTGGGGCGAATCTTCCCTCAAGGTGAACGGTTCTGCCCTCATGGCCGTACAAATCATTGTTTAGATAATCGCCCTGAATGATAACGTAGTGAGAACCGACCCTTACGACGTCATTGTCTGTTATTGGACTGTAGAAATAGGAACCTGCACTCCAGGTCGTATGGCCAACATATACGCCGTCAAACTGAACCTTTTCGCCGGGAACGGGATTTGCAATGTATGACTCATCAACTTCCTCATATGGAGTTACGGCCTCAAGTATCAGTGGAGTTGCTGCAATCAGCGCAAAAATAATGAATATTAAAAATACTATAGTGATGTTTCTTGCGGTGACGTACTTTTCTCTAAAGTCCTCTGTTTTGCGGGTGGCCTTATCAAAGGTGTCATTTAAAGAATTGGTAAGTGGATTTAGGAGTCGGACTCCGCATTTGGGACAGATTTCGGCATTGAAATCTATCTTTTCACCGCAGGCTGAGCAGAACTTTGTCTTGTTGTTTTGTTTTATCTTAAATGCGCAATTGCTGCAGAAAGCCGCATCTTTTTCAAGTTTGTTTCCGCACTCAGGACAGTAATTGTTATCCATAGATTATACCTGCTACAGTTCAAAGTTAAAGCTAACTGCAGTAAACTTCATGCCGCTGTCACGAATCTTTTTACTTTTGATGTCAACATTTCCGTATTGCTTTAGAAAACTGTTGATTTCAGATGAAACTGCAGCGTAGTTTTTCCTCTCATAAACCCTGTAGTTTCCCATGAACTTTACGCTGTCGGCCTTATTTAAGACATTGACATTGTCCAGTCTGAATGATTCGTTGTTTTTTTCTAAAACTTCATTTATCTTATTTACAATATCTGCTTTGATTTTTGCCTTTTCCTCACCGCTGATCATATAATCGCCAACTAAACTTTCATATTACACTCTTTAATTTTAAATGATAAATATCTTTGTATTTATTGAATCATAAACTATAAAAGAGCCTGTCTTCAAGAATTTCACCGTTATTTATCGCTTTCGCTGAGGTGAATGCATCATACATTCCATATATCCATATTAAGAAAACCAGTATTACTCCAATGAGTATTAAGGACAATATCCAGGAAACGATGTATGATATAATAAGAACAAGACCCTTATGATTCTGGTCGTTGTAAAACTGGCCCAAACCCGGAAAGACTAATGACAAGGCCAATGCTACAATCGGATTTTTCTTAATTGCTTTTGTACCGCAATTCGGACAGATTTCATTCCTTGAGTCGAATTTATTTCCACAGTTAGCACATATTCTGATGTTTTGATTAACCTTATGTCCGCAGACAGGACAGAAGTCTTCATTTACTGTTTTTTTACCGCATTTTGGACATGTAATTATGCCTGTTGGCTTTCCGCAGTCAGGACAGAAAGCCTCATCATGCAATACAGCACCACAATACTCGCAGCTCCTTATCTTTTCGCCGGAAAGTGAAGTCCCGCAGTTTCTGCAGTAGTTGGATGCCTCATCCTGTCCGGTTCCACACTCATGACATATCTTTGCCATTTAAACCACCTAACCATCTCAGTACTTATAATCCTTGCAGAAACTTCCAAAGGATACGGAATGTCCTAAATTACAGTTATACTCAACATAACCTTCGTCATCAATATCGCCGACTATTGCTCCACAACTATCAAAATATTCTTCATAGTAATGCATGCAAGCTGAACTGCAATAGCCTCCGCCATATTGCCTTATATATTCCTCTTCCCGTTTTCTCTGTTCTGCCCTTTGTCTTTTTAGTTCCTCTTCACGTTTTTCAATTTCTATTGCACGTTTTCTGCGTTCTTCTAGCTCTTTTTCACGTTTAATTATGCCTTCGATTTCATCAGTTATTCTGCTTTTAAGTTTAGTGTTTTCTGCAAATTCCCATTTAAGCCGTTCACGATATTCAAACTGGGATTCGCCCATTGCCGGTGCTAAAGAATCCAAATAATTATCAGCGAATTTGGAATTCCATTTCAGTTGCACCATATCAAATACCGGCTTTTTATATTCCCTATTTTTAATGTCTTCAATTCTTTTTTCAGCATCTGAAAGATTGGTTGCGCAGTTTTTGCAGAAGTATTCGTCTTGTTTCATTATGCTGAAGCAGTTTATGCAATAACGGGGTGAGACGATCTTCCATCTTGAAAGTATTTCACCTAAATTGTCATCTACTTTTGATTCATTTGACTTGAGGGTTTCTTTGTCATTGCCTATCTTTTTTAAATCATCGGGGAAATTAATGCTTAAATTATGTCTGTAGCGTGAATGCAGGATAGTATTGCGCATTTCTCTTGGGAAGTTATCTCTAAAAATAGCAGGAGTTATCTTAGCATAACTTATTTCAGATATGCTGGCCGACCAGAGCTTTTTTCCGCAATCGGTGCAGAATTTGTTTGCATAAGCATTTTTAGCATTGCATTTAGGACAGTCAACAATTCGAAACTCATATCCGCACTCACACTTTTTTTGGTCTTTTTTAACCGGTCTTCCGCAGTTAAGACAATAGGGTTCTGGATTTTCCTGAATCAATTCGATTTGCTCTGTGTCAAGCAGCCTATGACCGCAGTAAATGCAGAACTTTTGAATGCCGTTTCGTTTATGGCATTTTGGACAAATTATTTCATCTTCCATGATATCATCCTATTGCTAGTTTAAACTGGCACCGCAGTTAGTGCAAAAATTATTATCATCCTTATTTAGCGTGCCGTAGCGACTGCATCTTTTCATTTGACACTCACATCCCACATAGAGAATTTTATTTAACACATGTTAACTATTTAATTTACACAAAGTCAACTTATATGTTTTAGTTTATAGTGAAAAATATTTATAACTTGTGGAAATTTTTCAAAAAAACTCCAGTTTAATGTTTAGAATTTTAAATCCTTATAAAAGTAACTTCAACATCACTGACAGATTTGTGCTTTTCATCAATAGTTAACACAGCAACTGATGCATCTGACTTGACGGGTCTGTTGGAACTTCCGGGGTTAATGAATAATATGTCATCAATGATTTCACAGTGAGGAGTGTGAGTGTGTCCGGTAATTAAAATGTCAGCGTTGTTTTTTGATGCGAATTTCTTAAGCTTTTCAAAGTCATTGGAGTAACTGGTTGCATGATTGATGACAACTTTAAAGTTTAAAGCTTCAATGATTTCCGTTTTGTTTAGTTTGAGTTTGTCGTTGTTTCCGGCTACTGCAATGACAGGAGCTATTTTTTGAAGCTCATCAAGGACTTTTTGCTGTGTGATGTCACCTGCATGGATGATTAAATCAGCATCTTTGAATGCTTTTAGGACATTTTGTGAGAGTTTTCCTCTCTTTTGTGTGATGTGAGTATCTGAAATTAAACCTATTTTCATAAATTCACCTAGTCATAGAAATTTGAATCATAGCCTAAATCATCATTCCAGTTCTGTGAATCTGACAGGTCAGATCGCACTCCTTAAATGTCACTCTTTCAGGCAGATTCGGATGTGCGCAAACGTCGCATGTTATCATTCGTTTTCATCTCTTATTATATTTTTTTCTACCAGCCTGACATTTAGTCTTTGGATAATTTGTACAGACCCTAAATGAACGGTTGTTTTTGGTTATTTCATAAGTTAGTCCATCACAACCATTTTCAGGACATGGTCTTAATGTATGTATCAAATCTTGAGATTTATTGAATGAACCTCCATTCCAGTCACAATCATTACTGCTGCATTTAAAAAATCCCCTACCTGTTTCCTGATTTTTCATTAAAATAACATCACCATTATTACATGACGGACAGGTCAAATCAATATTTATAGTTTTCCATTTTGATTTTGTCTTTTGAGTTTTTATTTTTCCATTGCATTTTGTTTTAAAGTAGTTGCTGCATGTTCTAAATTCACCGTAAGGTCCTTTTCTTATATATGTTATTCCACTGCATTCAGGGACTTTACAGTATTCGATTGTATCTACTTTACCGGTTTTATCAAAGATTCCTCCATCCCATTCACATTGAGAGCATACCACTTTTGCATGTCCTGTTTTTTTATTTTTTTGAATTATAATATCTGCCTCACCACATTCAGGACATTTAAGATTGGTGTTTATTTCATCATAATCTTCAATTTCAATTTTTATATCATTGTTAAATACTTCATTTGCCCTTTTAAGTTTTTTACCTGTGAGTTTTATGTTTTTACATTTTTTAGAACATCTGAGGTATGGTCCATACATTCCATTTACAATGTATTTGACTTTACCGCATTTTGGACAGATTTCAATTTCATCCAGAAGTTCCAGACTTGAATAATAACTTCCACCTCTCCATTCACATCTTCCGTGTGAACATTCAAAGAATTTAAAGAGTTCTTCACCATCCTTGCTTTTCAATACTTTTAATATAACGTCCCCAGTTTTACATGTCGGGCATTTAAGATGGGTTTTAATTGAGTAAGCCTTTTTGTCTTTCATGAAATCATCTAAATCATCTATGACCTCTTCACTGTCATACTCATTTGTGATTATCTCAAGTTCATCCCTGTTTTCTTCAAGTTCCACAACAAATTCTGATTTGTTAGTATCTGGAACTAAAAGGTATACGTTGTTTTTGGTTCTTGTTAGCGCCACATAAAACAGTCTTCTTTCTTCACCATTGGGATACTGGTCTGAGTCGTTGATAACGAAGTTTAGTAGTTTATCATCTACCATCTGGTTTGGAAAACCGACAATGCTGTTTTCAAGGTTGATTAAAATTACATTGTCACTTTCAAGACCTTTTGATTTGTGAACTGATATAAACTCAACGTTTAAGTTATTGTTTTTTGTATAAATTAAACTTGAATCATCTCTGGTTTTTCTTTTAAAGAGTCCCGCATCGATATAATCATTTAT
This sequence comes from Methanobrevibacter sp., assembly GCA_017459665.1. Classification (GTDB taxonomy): domain Archaea; phylum Methanobacteriota; class Methanobacteria; order Methanobacteriales; family Methanobacteriaceae; genus Methanocatella. Next base: position 5,654 of record JAFUCN010000027.1, read on the forward strand.
GTCAAAATTGTTTCTTCCAAGAATCATGATATCATTTGACTCTTTAGATATTTTAGTAATAACTGATTCCATTGCTTTAATTTTACTCTCACTGCTTGTCTGATTGTAATAAACAAGCTTTACAGGTTTATTTGCTGAATCCTTTTTGGATTGTAAAGATTTATTAATCTGATTTGGATTTTTTTTAATGAATCTTCCTGAAATGTCAATAAGTTCCTGTGAGTTACGGTATGTTGTCTGGATTTTAAGCTTATCCGGGTTTTTGAAATAATTTTCAAAATTTGAAAATAGTGACACGTCACATCCGGCAAATCGGTAAATTGACTGCCAGTCATCACCGACAACACATACCTTGGCGTTGGTTTTATCCTGAATTGCTTTAACTAAGTTATATCTGGTGTATGAGGTATCCTGATATTCATCAACAAGGATATATCTGTAGTTTTGGGGAAGGTTACCCTTTTCAACTTCACGTGTGGCATTGTTAATCATGTCATTAAAGTCGATTTTTGAAATTTCTTTTAGGTAATTTTCATATTCAAGATAGATTACCTCAACAATGTTTAAAAAGAGTTCTGTTCTTTTTTTGTCAAACTCATCTTCAGTGGCTTCATTTTGCTTTTTAAATTCAGCAAATTTTCCATCATTATAATCATTACCCTTAAAAAGAGCAATGAATTCTGTTATTAGAGATATGAAATTTTCAAACTTGTTAACCTTTTCCTTTTCAATTATTTTTGAAAAAAGCCATTCATAATCAACCTCGCCGACTTCAACGCCTGCGGCTTTAAGCTTTTCTTCAAGCCTTTCAAGAAGTCTTCCCTCAGACTGGTAATATGAATATGTTTCTAAAAGATTTGATCCATAACCCTTGTGAAGAGCTCTTTTCCAATATATTCCATCAAGATAATCTTTTTGGCCTTTTTCATCTCTCCATTGGGCTTTGCAGTTTCTATCCACTCCAAAATGCTCATAGTACAAATCATTTTCTTTTATATAAAAATCGGGAGTGTATCCGTATAACTTGACATGTTCTTTTATTTCAAGTAAATCCAATAAGTCCTCTGATATTTCCTCTAAAACTTCAGGATAATTTGAGACCTCATTAAAAATCAGTTTAAATATGAATTCCTTTTGAGTTTGAAAATATCTGTTGTCAAATTCAAATACCCTTTCGTATTGATAATCGATTTGGTGAGCATAAAGATAATTTGAGATTATAAGCTCATCATAGCTTCTTACATATTCATTTGCATAGGTAACCTTGTCATTGTCTCCTCCATAAAGGGTTTTAAGGTTTCTGTAATCCCTTGAAGCTTCAAGATCATATACCTCACCCAATGTTGAAGCTTCAGCTTCACCAACAGGCGAGTAGAAATAATAGGAATAATAGTCTACGATATCTCTACACAAGCTTTCGTTGTTTATGACATTGTTTTTAAAGTAATCCTTGACAAAATTGTTCATTGCATATTCATCAACGCTTGAAGGCTGGTTATTTGCCTTTAAAATGGAAGAGCCAAGAGAGTGGAATGTTGAAATTTCAACATCTTCAGGAAGTTTTTCCTTTAAATCCCTTATTGATGCATTTGAAAAGGAAAGGCACAATATTTCATTTGGATTGATGCCCTTTTTTTCAATTAAGTATCTTACCTTTGCATTAACTGTTAGGGTTTTACCACATCCTGCACCTGCAATGATTTGGGAGTTCTGCTCGTTTTTTACAACAGCAAGTCTTTGGTTTTTATCCAGGGATTTTCCGTCAACATCATCAAAGAAAGCCTTGTGTTTATCTAATTCAGCCTCAACATATTTCCTGTTTCTGTAGGTGACAATTACATCAAGACTATTGTAGTCTTCATAAAATTCTGCAAATTTACCTGCTAAATCAATTTCACTGGCCAGCTCATCAACAAAATCGAAAGTGGATTTATACCTATCTTTTAAGTTATCCTTTTCAAGATAAGTTACATAAAAATTGGAGCCTCTGAGTTTTTCCAAATCACTATAATAATCATCGACTTTATCAAGCATGTCAAAGTCAAATCGATCAATGAATGATTTGGCCTTTGTCAAAAAGTCATGTTTACTTTTTAAATCATCGTCCTTTTTGATGATATCAAGGTATTTGAAATCATTTAGATTATCAAGTTTTTTGTATTTGCTTTTGAAATTATCCTGATTGAATTTACCTGCAATTAGCAGTCCAAAATCATCCATTACACTTTTTAAGCCTAAAAAATAGTTGATGAACTCTTCTATTTCATCATTGATGCGGTCGATTTCCCGCCTTCCGAAAAGTGATTTGATTTTTTCTGGAATGTTTTTATCCAACTTTTTAGATTGGATATATTCAGATAAATCAAGAGGAGCACCGCACTGCTCACAAAATGTTGCCTCATCATTATTAAAATCACAGGCATAACAGATTTTTTCAGACATTAAATTCCTCTAACGCAATATTATTTTTACATGGATTTTTGTAATCCAGTCTAATAAAAGACTCGGATTTAAACTATAAATAACTGAATTTATAAACAGAATCAAGTTTGATAGCGTCATTTGAAAAAATCAGCCAACCGTCATCGGTTATGAGAAACTCATCATCATTTTTAAGGACAATGCTTTTGCCATTTGCAAAGAATAATTCCAAAGTTTTCTTGTCGCTTTCACTAAATTTTAAAGTTTCAATTAAAGTACTTGTCATTTTTTCACCATTGTGTAAATGTTGTTAAAATATTTGTAAAAACTAAGTTAAAACAATTATGCTTTAAGGCATATAATTTATTTGTAAGAAGTTAGATAACTATTAACTAAGAGTGATTAAAATGCAATTATCAGATGAAATGTTAACAGAGATCAGCTATGTGAAAATATCAAAATATAGAACAAAAGTAATGAAAACATTAGAAGGTGAGGTGAAAATTCCTTCCCAAATAGCTAAAGATTCAGATATACTTCAAA
>JAFUCN010000028.1 GCA_017459665.1 Methanobrevibacter sp.
AAAGTCATAAAAAACAGAAATCCTCCCAGAAGACCTGCACCAGCAAGAAAATTCAACATAAACTACAAATTCACATAAAAAAATATGCAAAAAAATAAAAGGTGAAAAATTATGAAAAAATTCTTAAATTGACGGCAGTGGCTATTTTTATATAACGTTTATAAATATGGTCGTATAAAAATATATATGTATATTTTGTTTAGTCAATATTCTAACAAAATATTTATCAATTTTTAAGAAATAGGTGAACTTAATGGATTTGGTAGTAGTAAAATTTGGCGGAACCTCGGTAGGTAACGGTTCCAGAATTAAAAAAGCGGCGCAGTCCGTTGTAAATGAATATATGAAAGGTAATCAGGTAGTAGTTGTAGTTTCAGCTGTTAACAAGACTACTGATGAGCTAATTGGTTTATCCAATGATGCTATTGGTACTGGATTAACTGACAAGCAGAAGGCAGAAATTATGGCTATGGGCGAATTAACTAGCGCTAGATTATTTTCAGCAACTATTGAATCATTAGGTGTAAAGTCAGAATTTATAGACCCTTATAATGAATTATGGCCAATCATAACTGATTCTAATTCCTTAGAAGCAAAGATTGACTTTAAAACAACTGATAAAAAAATCGAAGGAATTAGGATGCTTGTAAATCAAGGTGTTATTCCTGTTATTTGCGGATTTTTAGGAAAAGGCCCTAGCGGTGAAATCACCACTTTAGGAAGAGGCGGAAGTGACATTACAGCATTTTTAATCGGGCATTGTTTAGATGCTAATGAAGTAATTATCGTTACTGATGTTGAAGGAGTAATGTCAACCGACCCGAATAAAATAGAAGATGCACAGCTATTGGATGAAATCTCAGTTGAAGAATTAAGGGATTTGGCAACTCATGGAGCACAGGTCCTACATCCCCATGCATTAAAATATAAAGATCCATTAATAACAGCAAAAATTATTAATTTCGAACACGGTGACCTAACTGCGAAGGGAACACGTATCGTGGGACCTTATGAAGGAGAAATGTTAAAATGTGTCACCCTTTATAAAGACCCTATTTCACTTATTGCTATTGTTGGTGAGGCAATGCTTAAAAAAGTTGGTTTAATGGCTAAATTGACAGCATGTCTTGCTGATGAAAATGTTAATATTTTTGGCTTGTCTGCAGGTCAAAATTCAATCACTGCTTTTGTAGATAAAGCAGATTCAAATAAAGCATATCACTTATTACATCGTATGGTGGTTGAAACTGATGTTTTAAGTTCTCTATCACTTGGAAGAGATACCGCAATGATTACATTTGTCAGTCCGGACATCATTGAAACTCCAGGTATCATTTCAGACATTACAGAACCACTAAGAAAACATAACATAAACATTTTAGAAATTTCATCATCACAAACTGCAGTCGTATTGTTTGTTGATTGGGAAGATGGAGAAGAAGCTCACAAATTAATTAGCGAGGTTTTAGAATGAGATTTGAAGGAACATATGTCGCTATGATTACTCCATTTACAAAAGATGGAGAAATTGATGAAGAAGGATTCAGATATAATATTAATTACTTAATTGACCAGGGTGTAAACGGATTGGTTGGTGCTGGAACTACAGGTGAATCAGCTACCATTACTCACGAGGAACACCAAAGAGTCATTGAAATTCTAGTTGATGAAGTTGACGGTAGAGTTGAAACAATTGCAGGAACCGGAAGTAATGCAACTTCCGAAGCATTGTCTTTAACCAAATTTGCTGCTGATGCAGGTGCCGATGCAGCATTATTAATCACTCCTTACTATAATAAACCTCAACAGCATGCATTGGTGGATCACTACAGCACCATTGCAGGCAAATGCGACATTCCGCTTATTGCATACAACGTTCCATCACGTACAGGTTCAAACATTGAAGTTGAAACCGCAGTGGAATTGGCTAAAGTTGATGGTGTCGATGCTATTAAAGAAGCTAGCGGCAGTGTTGATAAAGTTTCTGATATTTACAGGGCACTTAGCCTTGAAGGACTTGAAGATGATTTCAATATCCTTTCAGGTGAAGACTCTTTAACTTTGCCTATTATGGCTGTTGGAGGAACTGGTGTAATCAGTGCATCTGCAAACATTGATGCAAAAAGAATGCATCTGATGGTGGACAGCATATTGAATGATGATTACACAAGAGCAATGGAACTTCACTATGAAATGCTTGATTTGATAAGGGCTCTTTTCATTGAAAGTAATCCGGTTCCTGTTAAAACTGCAATGAACTTAATGGGACTTCCTTCAGGACCTTTAAGACAACCTTTATGTGAGATGAAAGAAGAAAATCTCAAAATTCTCAAAAAAGCATTAAAAGATTCTAATTTAATTTAAATGGGTAATAATATGATTAAAGTAGCAGTAACTGGGGCTGCAGGAAGAATGGGCTCCGGCATTATTAGAAAAATTACAGAACAAGATGATATGGAAGTAGTAGCAGCAATCGAAATGCCAAACACTCCTCTTGCAGGTAAAGATGCAGGTATTCAGGCAGGAATTGAAGAGTTAGGTGTTGAAATTGTTGGATCTGAAAAACTGGAAGAAACCTTAAAGGCTTCCAGTCCTGATGTGTTGGTTGATTTTACTATTGCTCCTGCAGCAGTTGAAACAATTAAGACAGCTACTTCATGTGGAGTGGGAGTTGTTGTTGGAACAACCGGATTCAGCGAAGAGCAAATGGAATCCAATATCCAAAACGTTAAAGAAAACAATGTTCCAGCAGTCATTTCATCAAACATGGCTATTGGAGTAAACGTATTTTTCAATACTCTAAAGAAATTGGCTCCTTTATTATATGATTATGATATTGAAATAATTGAAGCGCACCACAACCAGAAAAAGGACGCTCCGTCCGGAACTGCAGTGACTGCATTTGAAGTAATCGCTAAAGAACTTGACCGTGACCCTGAAGAAGTCGGTGTTTACGGCAGAAAAGGTTTAGTCGGCAAAAGAACTGCTGAAGAAATCGGAGTTCATGCAATCCGTGGTGGAGACATTGTAGGCGATCACACTGTAATGTTTGTCGGTGATGGTGAAAGACTGGAAGTTAAACATCAGGCTCACACAAGGGAAGTGTTCATTGCAGGTGTTATCAGAGCTATCAGATACATCCCTAATGCAGAAACTGGTGTAGTGAGCAGTATGAATGATGTTTTAGGATTAGAATAGGTGGTAATATGGTAAATGTCGGAGTACTTGGAGCAACCGGAATGGTTGGTCAAAGATTTATTCAGTTATTGGAAAATCATCCTGATTTTGAAATTACAGCACTAGCAGCTTCATCCCGTTCCGCCGGAAAAAGATATGAAGATGCTACAACTTGGTATATGAATGAGGAAATGCCCGAATCTGTTAGGGACATAGAAGTCATTGAAACAAACCCTGATGCAATGGACAATGATGTTGATATTGTATTTTCTTCCCTTCCAGCAGATTTTGCCTTAAAAGTTGAAAAAGAATTTGCAAAAGATTATGTTGTTGCAAGTAACGCTAGTGCACACAGAATGAAGAAAAATATTCCATTAGTGATTCCTGAAGTTAATCCACAATGCTTAGACATGATTGATGCACAACAGAAGGAAAATGACTGGGATGGATTCATTGTTACCAATCCTAACTGTTCAACAATTGCTTTAGCTTTAACATTAAAGCCGGTTGTTGATAATTTCAATGTAAATTCAGTTAGAGTCTCAACCATGCAGGCTGTATCTGGTGCAGGTTATAATGGGGTTCCATCAATGGCTATTGTCGATAATTTGGTGCCGTATATTGGCGGTGAAGAGGAAAAAATGGAAAGTGAATCCCTCTATCTGTTAGGTTCTTTCGATGGAACTGATGTAATTAATGCAGATTTCAAATTGAGTGCATCATGTCATAGGGTACCTGTTATTGATGGTCATACTGAAGCAGTATTTATCGAGTTGGATGATGACTTTGACATTTCAGATGTCAAAGACAGTATGGCAAACTTCAAAGGATTGCCACAAGAATTAAATTTATATTCAGCTCCTGAAAATCCAGTCATTGTCAAAGAAGAAGATGACAGGCCTCAACCTAGAATGGACAGAAATGCCGGTAATGGTATGGCGGTTACTGTTGGAAGGTTAAGAGCAGACCAAGCATTTGATAACAGTTTTAAATATGTGCTTGTTGGACATAATACTGTTCGTGGTGCAGCTGGTGCATCTATATTGAATGCTGAATTAATTAATGATAAAATACTCTAATTTTATCAATTTATTTTTCTTATTTTTTTTAATTTTTTTTGTTTTTTCTATCTGTTTTCTTATTGTTTTTAATTTTATTTTTAGGATAATTTAAGGGTTTAATTTAAATAGTATAAAATAAATATTTTATATCAAGGAATTATATTGTACAATATATCGGAGTTTTCAAATTCATAAAAAATTAATAATTTGAAATCGATATTGGGATAAAATTTAAACTAAGGGATAGAATGCAATTAGGAATTGATGCTGAAAAAGATACTCTACAATCTTTAATTCGGTCTTGCCTATTAGAGCTCAATAAATTGAAATTTGATTTAACTGAGCTAGAAGTGGAACGGGCAAATGATAACACTCCACAAAGGATAAAAGAGCTGGAAAAAGATATTGTAGATAAAGAAAAAGAAGTTTCTGTTATAAAATTCAAAGCGGAAGACGAGATTAATCTTTTGAAAAAACAACTTGATGAAAAGGATATTTTAATTAAAAATCAAGAGGACAGGATTTATGAGCTTGATTATGTAAATAATTCTCTTGATGAAATTAAAGAATATTTTGCTGAACAGCTAAGGAATTACAAAAAGCAAGAATTATCTGATGTTAACGAAAGATTAAATGAGTCATTCAAGAGTATTGCTGAAAAGGATGCTCAAATCAATTCTCTTTCTAGAACCATTGATGAATATAAGATTAAAGTTCTTAAGCTGGAAAACAATGTTGAATCTCAAACTCAGATTATGGAGCTTGAAAAAGAACTAGAACTTAAAAACAATGAAATTCTCATTAAAGACAGTGAGATTTCTAAAAGAGACAATGAGATAGATATCATTAAACAGCAGACAATTCCACGTGACGAATATATTTCCCTTCAAACTCAATTCGAATCTGAAATCAATGCAATGGACAATGAGATAAATAATCTGAAACTAGAATCTATCCCTAAAAAAGATTATGAAGATCTTCAATCCAAATTCGACTTTGAGATTAAAAATTTGGATGCGCAACTTACTTCCCTTAAAGACAGTACAGTTCCAAAAGAGGATTATATTACTCTTCAGACCAGATTTGAAAATGAAATTTCTGCTCGTAACAGTGAACTCGATTATTTAAAAGAAAGATCTGTTCCTCGTGATGAGTACCTCTCACTTCAAAACAGATTCGAGACAGAAATTACTGCCAGGGATAATGAGCTCCGTTATCTAAAAGAGCAGACTGTTTCACGTGAAGACTATTTGACTTTGCAAAATGAGTTAAATAGGAAAAATGATAAAATCAAAAGATTGGAAGAAATCAATGCTTTCTTCAATGAGCTTCAAGAAGAACAAGAGGCTTATGAAACTCAAGAAAGAGTTCCTCCTTTCAGATTAGAGAAAAAACAAGGTAGATAATCTTATCTACTTACTATTTTTTTATAATTTTCATAATGGTTTAATCTCATCTACCATTGTTGAAATATTTCTAATATTTTTCAATACCATATGCTGTTTAATTGATTTTCCACTTAATAATTCTGATATAAATTTACATCACTATCAAAATTGAACTTCGTTTCTTTAAGTATTCACATAGTTTTTCAGCAGATATTTTCAGTTTGGAATTTGTCTTCGAGAATTCATTTCTTTTTCTTACTTTAATTTACTTTATACCATAAAGTATTTATATAACCTTAAACTCATGTATTAACTAGAAAGGTTTTATCAACACTATAACTTATTTTCTCATGTTGATGTTTAAACTGATCTATTATTTATTAAAAATTAAAAAGGTGATTATTAATGGCACAAGGACAACCAATTTTTATTTTACCTGAAGGTACTAACAGGTCTGTCGGTAGAGATGCACAAAGAAATAACATTTTAGCTGGTAAAGTATTAGCTGAAACTGTAAGAACTACTTTAGG
>JAFUCN010000029.1 GCA_017459665.1 Methanobrevibacter sp.
AAAGTCATAAAAAACAGAAATCCTCCCAGAAGACCTGCACCAGCAAGAAAATTCAACATAAACTACAAATTCACATAAAAAAATATGCAAAAAAATAAAAGGTGAAAAATTATGAAAAAATTCTTAAATTGACGGCAGTGGAAATTTTAAGAATTGATTAAAAATTATTAATAAAATAAAAAAATAAATTTTTACATCATATTAAAAAATTTATAAAATAATGGATAATTGAGCTTAGAAAATTAAATGGAGCTCAAAAAATACCCATTTTAAAAAAGTTACAATAGACTAAAAAATGTATCTAATAGACAAATTTAACTAAATATTTAGATCTTTTTTCATGAATTCAACATGATCAATGTAACGTTTCAAGACCTCATCAATAGGTCCTTCATCCATGACCAGTTTAATGCCTTGATCTTCTGCTTTCATTTTGGATTTGAATCCGAACTGAACAGAAATTAAAACATCACAGTCTTCACATGCCTTGAGGACTTTGCTTCCCTGATGCTTTGAATCCTCTGCTATTTCAACAAACCTATGTTCAACAAAGCTTAATTCCTCATCATAGTCATATACATATACTGATTTTCCTTTTCCAAGGTGTAAATTTACATTTTCACCATCGGAAGACACTACAGCCAAACGCATTTAAATCACCTAAACTTCAGCTCCATCAAGTGCATGATGACATGCACAATCTGATGAATCATCTGTATTTTTAATAAAATTATAAATCAATTCCAACAGTTCCTTTTCTTTTAAGGAAACCATTTCAAAAACTTCATCAATGGTTAATTCATTTTCAGATATCCCTGATGCATAATTGGAAACTATACATATTGAATTGTAGCATATTTCCCGCTCCCGTGCAAGAGTCACTTCGGGAAGTCCGGTCATTCCAACCAAATCCCCTCCAAGCATCTTGAACATTTTGATTTCAGCAGGAGTTTCAAATCTTGGACCTTCTGTACATACATAGGTACCTCCAAGGATTACATCACCTGATTTTGCAAGAATATCTCGTAAAGTTGAGCAATATGGTTCAGTTACATCTATATGTACAACCTTATCTTCATAGAAAGTTTTCTTTCTATCCTGTGAGAAATCCAAAAAGTCATTGGGAATTACAAATGATCCCGGTGGCATTTCCAGATTCATTGACCCGACGGAGTTTGTAGCAATAATCTGTGTAACTCCAACATTTTTCAGCGCATCAATATTTGCCCTGAAATTAATCTTATGTGGTGGAATGGAATGTCCAGATGCGTGGCGTGGAATGAAAGCAACTTTTTTTGAAAATATGTCCAAAATAGATACTTCAACTTCCCCGTAGTCTGTTTTTATGACTTTGTTTTCTACTGCATCGGCTTTTTGGGTAATCTCATATACCCCACTACCGCCAATTATACCAATCATTTTTAACTACCCTTTGCAAACTGATAATGGTTTGACTTTTGCAACAAGTTTAGCTATTCCAGTACTGTCTGATACTCTTACAACTGAATCAACATCTTTGTAAGCACCAGGCGCTTCTTCTTCGATTACATGTTTACTTGTAGCTTTGATTTTAATGCCTTTTGAAGCCAAATCATCTGTTATCTTATCCGCATCATATTCCTTTTTAGCTTTAGAACGGGAGAGCACTCTGCCTGCACCGTGTGCGGTAGAACCGAAGGTTTCCTCCATTGCAACTTCTGTACCTCTCAATACATATGAAGCTGTTCCCATTGTTCCAGGAATAAGTACCGGCTGGCCAATTTCCCTGTATTTTTCAGGAACTTCTTCTCTGCAGGGACCAAAAGCACGGGTAGCTCCTTTCCTGTGAACTAAAACTTCCATTTCATTTTTGAAAACCTTATGGGTTTCCATTTTTGCAATGTTATGGGCTACATCATAGACTATATCCATTTCCATGTCTTTTGCGGTTTTTCCTAAAATTTCCTCAAAGGTTTCACGAATCCAGTGAGTCATCATCTGTCTGTTTGCCCATGCATAATTGGCAGCTGCTGCCATTGCTTGAATATAATTTTGTGCTTCTTTTGAGTCAAGTGGAGCGCATGCCAGTTGTCTGTCTGCAATTTGAATTTTGTAATTTTTATAAGCCTTATCCATTATTCTCAAGTAATCTGAACAGATTTGATGTCCGCAGCCTCTGGAACCTGAATGAATCATTACAACTATCATTCCCTTTTCAAGTCCGAATACTTCGGCTGCCTTTTCATCATAGATTTCATCAACGACCTGTATTTCCAGAAAGTGATTACCTGAACCTAAAGACCCGAGTTGAGGAATTCCTCTTTTTTTGGCCTTATCTGAAACGATGCTTGAATCTGCATCAATCATTCTTCCGTTTTCTTCAAGAACTTCCAAATCTTCTGGCCATCCGTATCCGTTTTCAACAGCCCATTCAGCACCATAGTCAAGAACATCATTTATTTCATCTTCACCAAGTCTTATTTTGCCTTTACTTCCAACACCTGATGGGATATTCTTAAACAGCGCTTCTGTAAGCTCATCAAGATGGTCTTTGATATCCTCTTCTGTTAGGTTTGATTTGATTAGTCTGACACCGCAGTTAATGTCAAATCCTACTCCCCCAGGTGAAACGATACCGTTTCTTAAGCTGAATGCTGCAACTCCACCGATTGGAAATCCATATCCGAAATGAATGTCAGGTAGACCAATGGAGTATCTTTGAACACCAGGAAGGCATGCAACGTTGACTATTTGTTCAACAGCACCTTCTTCAAGTGCCTCAAAACTTTCATCATCAATATATAATCTTCCGGAAGCTCTCATTTTCTTGTTGAAAGATCCTGGAATCTCATAAACATTATCTCTAACTTTTTTAATCTCATCTTTGATAGTCATAAAAATCACAAAATTATTATGGTTTTATATTTATTAGTGGTGTTTAAATAAGGTTTTGGTAGAATAGGTTACTCAAAACCATTTTCATCAATAATCTGTTGAACTTGTTTTTCATCCAGTTCGGTGACTTCAGCAATTTTCTTAACAGTAATTTCACCTGCGAGGTTTTGATAACATCGATTTTACCTTCCATCTGAATATTCTCAATACACTGACTTGCATATGAACCATTCATTTTAATTATCTCCTGTAATTCTCCTTTTTTAGTTTTATCAACGAAAATGCCTATTAAAGTTAAAAAACAAGTTATTTTCTAAATAATGCTGATACACCTGCAATAAGTAAAAATATAGCACTAATTACATTGATATATGCAGAACCAACAATGACAAACATTGTTGCAATAATAAACCCTACACCTGCAATTTCTGAGTTTGTCTTAACATAATATGTTGCAGCAAGTCCTAAAACTGATGCTATAATCGCAACCAATCCCAAAAATGGAGTATGCGCTTTTCCAAAGTTTTCAAGAAATATCAAAAAAGACCCTGAAAATATACCGATAACAGATCCTATCAGACCCATCCCTGTTTCAAAGTTTCTTGATACTGTTCTAGTTCTTTTCATGTTAATGCCTTTATCTTTAATATTATTTAATTGTTTACAAATCGACAATTGCTTGGAGCTCTACTACGTCTGTTTTTTTAACGTGCATCTTGTGAAATGTTATTGCCTTTATTTCGGTTTTTCTCTCATGCTTATCCCAATCGATTGCCTCTCCTTTGATTGTTGCCTTTAAATGCAAACCATCATCAATTTCAACATGAAATTCACTAAAAAGCATGAATTCCACTTCATGGTAGAACAATAGCTCTTCTAGATAGTCATAAAGAAGAGATACTTCGTCTTCTGAGGTTATTTCAAATGTTATTTCCCTTTCCAAATCAATATCATCTGTATCAGATATTATATTAAAAATAGCCATTCCAGCATTTTCAAATGCTTCATTTAGGTTTTTACCGTATGATTTAAAACCGATATCGGCAGTTACATCAAAATATTCGAAATTTTTCATGATTTTTCCTCAAAAATATTAGATTTCAAATGCTCTCTCACTCTTTGTTTATATTAGTCTTTTAACAATTTTAAATATAGTGATTGATATGATGAGAAATAATGACACCACATTAAAAGCGGATTTAAGAAAAAAGACTTCAATAAGAGACGAAATTATGTATAGTAATATAGATGTTCAATCTTGCATGGTAATGCTTGTTGTAATAACAGCACTACTTTTATCTGTTATTTCTGTTGTAGCAGCACAAAATCCATACATTATCTAAGTGGATTAATTGATTTTACAATACCAAACCCTTAGCTCTACATTAGATTACAGGCTTACCATGCAATTAATCTAATGTTAACAGAAACTAATTTCCACAGGAAAATCAGATGTTATAATCATCGGGGTTGAAACGCAATATAATTTCTCTGGCATTTCCCCTAACCCCTTTTCCTGTAAATTTGGTATCAATTAATCTTACAAATTCCAGTTTATCCAAGGCTCTGTTAAATGAGGCTATGCTGGAACCTGTTTTTTGTCTGAATTCATCTATAAGTTCACCAGCCTTACAGACATCGTCAAATCCAACTATTACCTTTAAGAGATCTCTTTCTGTATCGCTTAGGGAATTAATAGTATCAACTATATTGATTGAGATTAATGAATCAACAGCCTTGTCAAAGTGCTCTTTTGTAATTTCACGGCTTGCTGATGCCTCTGCAATATTACCGCATGATTTCAGGAGATTAATGCCTGTTCTTAAATCACCATTTTCAAAGGTAAACATTGCAACTTCTTCTAAAACCTCATCCGGCAAGACACCAGGGAAGAATCCTGCTTTTGCCCTGTCACGCAGGATATTTTCTATTTCAGCATATGTATATAATGGGAAATTGATTTCTTGAGGAATAAATACAGTATTTACGTTTTTATCGAATGCATATTTGAATTCCAAATCAGACAGGATTGCAAAAATAGATGTTCTAACTCCAGGATATTCCTCATATGCTCTTAAAATATCATAAACAACTTTATTAGCGTTTTTTGATTGGAACAAATAGTTAATGTCATCCAGTGCAATGACCAGTGACTTATTTGTCTTTTGAAGTTCATGCATGATTTGGTCATAGATTCTAGAAAACGGCACTCCTGTTTCAGGAGGAATATGTCCGAACAGCTTTTTGAAAACCTGTGAAAATATTCCAAAACGGGTTGTGTGAATCTGACAGTTGATATAAACACATACAACCTTTTCTGTGTTTTTTTCAACAAGCTCGAATACTTTTCTGATTGCTGTTGTTTTTCCTGTTGCAGGTGAGCCCAAAACAATTGCATTTGATGGTTGGCCTCCTCTCATGGCTGGTCTTATTGATATTGCCATAGCCTCCATCTGTGTATCTCTAAAATTATAGTTTGGAGGCATGAAATCAGGATCAAAAGCATTTATGTTTTGAAAAAGACTTTCATCATACATTAAAATATCTTCAATTCCCATAGTATCTATTATATTTAAACTAATATTTAATTTTTTTAATCGCACAAATTAGTCATCTTGACAGATTCATTGTCCTTTATCCACTCTGTAAACTTCTCAGCATAGACTAATTTCTTCTTTTTAAACTCATCGGCTTTAGCCAGATTATTTTCAAGGTTTGGTCTTGAATATTTGGTTACAATATCACCAAAGTCCATTCCTGCAAGAATGATTTCTTCAGCACCAAGTGCAACAGCCAAAAAGAGCGCTCTGTCCCCATCTGTAAAGCCGCCGAAGTTATATAAGTTTCCAACAGGCTGCGCTTGTGTAGTTCCAAGGACACTTGTGAAAAATGGAGTCAAACTTGCAATTTTATCAATATTATCTCCATGGGCATGAATTACCACATTGGCGCCTCTTAAATTGGCAATTAGAATATCATCCAAATTGCCGTCCAAATCTGTTGCAATGATGTCCGGTGAAATTCTCTCTTCAACCATAGCAGTTGTTGCACCGTCTGCTGCAACCAAAACATAATCTTTTAAATCATAATCCTCTTTAAGCATCAAAATATGCTCTTTTAGGGAAGGTCCCGCGCCGAATACGATGAATTTGTTTGAAAATCCTACAATTTCTCTCAGTTCATCTAGTGTAAGACATCCTTCTGTTGATAAAATTTCATCCAGTAATTTTGCTGATTCTTCGTCATTTTCACGTGAAAAACCAAAATCTTCAAGAATTTCTTTGTAATATTTTTCCCAAAGTCCAAATTCCATATTTAAACCTCACTATTATTAATTTTAGCTTTAATTAATTAAATAATTTATTATTGTACCAAATCGTAAAATTGCTCTTAACCTGAAAAATTGCTTTCATTTGAAAGTAAATAATAAATAGTAGCTTAAAAATACTAAAAATAAGAAATCAAAAGAGGAATACTTATGAATAACACAAAATTGGATGAAGCATATGATCATGGCATCAAAGTACAATTAAAAAGAACATTAGCTAAAAAACAAGACAGAATTAATGAAATGAACAAAAAACTTGAAGAAAAGCGAGAGATAACTGCTTTAAAAAAACAGGAACTTAACGAGAAAAACATGATATTGGATGAAATTGGAATTGACTGCGATAAACTTAAATCACAATTAACAAAATTAAAAAATGAAAACAGAATAAGACAAGACGATTTTGAATATTTAACTCATATTATAAGTGAATATGAAAAAGAACAACATAAAGAAAGCTTAAGGCCATGGGTAAGACATGTAATAAGAACTTTGACTTATGAAGAGCATTATTTTGAAATAGAGAAAATGAATAGGAAACTTAGTAGAATATATGAAAATATTGAAAATGAAGAGGATTTAATATCTGAAAAGGAAATTGAAATAACAAACACTTATAAACGACTTAGAAATGAAATAAAAATACGTTCAGATATAGTTGAGATATTAATAGAAATGGTTAATCAAAATGGACTTGATTTGGATGCATTTTGCGATATTGCAGTTTTTTTAGCTCCTCCGAAAGGAATTTCAATCAGCGAACATTTCAACTGATGCACTTAATTTCCTGTTAAGTGCATGTACAATTTATGGATGCGTGACTTAAACAGCAAAAAAGCAAGGCAGATAATTAATACACTATCCCTACTTTAGAGAATTAATGTTTGTTTACAACATTAATCTCTTTTCCTGTCAAATAACTATACACATTATTTATTTGTCTTAGTGTAAAACCGACAAGAAACGCAGAAATTATTGTACCAATATAAACAGAACCGAATATATTGCTATACCACAATCCACACATTATCAATGAGATTATAACCATTGCCGCATCAAAACCTATTTTAATTGTGGAAAATCTCCAGCCTGTAACGATTGCAACAGCTTCAACGCAGCCTTCACCCGGAAGCGGCGCAATATTGGCCGGCATGTATATGAAAATTCCTAAAGCTGTTAAAAATATACTTATAGCCAAAAACAATATATAAAACGGAATTGTATTTTCAAATGGAACAAATGAAACCAGATACAAAGCCAAATCAGTGAAGTATCCAAACAGTACACAATTGATTAACTGAAGCAGTCTCTTTTTCTGGAATCTGGATCTTAAAATCAGAAACTGAATCAAAATCAGTGCTGCATTGAAGATAAACGTAGTTATCCCAATGTTTATATTTGTAATTAAAGCCAAAGAATAAGAAATAGAGCTTATTGGAGTTGTTCCAAGTGTTGATATGATTGAAAATGCCACACCCAGTGACATTATAAACAGCCCGAAAACAAATGAACAAATCCTTTTAATCATAATTAAAATAGACTAAATCCAACTATAAAAAAGTATCTACATTTTTTTCATATCGACTGCATTGCCGGTAATGTGTCTATGTAATTTATGAATATATTTAACGGTTGTTCCGACAAACACTGCACCTAAAACTGTTCCAAGACCTACACTTCCAAGATTTCCCAAAAAGACATAGCTCAGTATCAATGCTGATGAAACGACGCAAATGTCAAAGTAAACCTTTATTCTTGAAAACGGCCTGTTTGATACGATTGCAATTGCCTGTGTGACTCCTTCAACTGAAAGCGGAACGATATTTGTAGGTACATAGAAAAACAGCCCTAATGCAATAAACAGAATGCTTAAAATACTCATGAAAAGAGCGATGAAGAAATTACTTGCAGAAGGTATGAACCCCATTAAAGCAACTGAAAAGCTTGTAAATGAACCAAAGAGCACTCCTACAAATACCTGCAGAAAATGTTTCGGCTTAAAGTCACGTCTTAAAAGAATAAGTTCAATTAAAACAAGAAATGCCTGAAAAATAAATGTTGCAACTCCTATTTCAATTGCCCAAATCAGATTTAGTGAATATGGAATTGAACTTACCGGTGCTGAGCCCAATCCTGATTTGATTGAAAATGCCACACCCAATGTTATCAGGTACAGCCCGAAAATGTAGTTGAAAACCCTTTTGAATGTTAACTCTTCACCGCTAAATTGCATGTTGAATTATATATTTTCCATAGTATTTAAACAATGAGCAAAAATAATGTACATTTTTGAACAATGCACTAAAATGTACATTAAAATATTACTAAAACTTGAATAAAAACGCTATTAAAAATATTTAATAAGTATAAAAATTAAAAATAATATTAGCTTGAAAGTAAGCTACATTATTGGAGGAATATAATGAACGATATTTTATTAATGCTTCCAGGACCAACAACAGTA
>JAFUCN010000030.1 GCA_017459665.1 Methanobrevibacter sp.
CACTTTCAGTCTGTTTCTGCTGTTGGATTGGAGTGATTGATGCCAGGTAATCTCCTTCCTGAGCGCCGTAATATGCAAACTGTTCATGGTTTCCGCCTTCAAGGACAAACTCTGTAAGGTTGCTCATAAGCGGTTTGGATTCATTGTACGCCTTCATGTTCAATATTCCGTCGTTTGTTCCATATACTGACAGTACGGGATTGCTGACTTCAGAAACAGGATAAGCAGCCAATAGAACTAATCCGTCACTTTTACTTGAATCATGAACATAGGATGCTGCAGCCAGTCCTCCCAATGAATGGCCTGACATGAAGTAATGTGAGTAATTTCCACTGTCAATGATTGAATCGGCACTGTTTTGCGCCAGAACTGCAAAGTTGAACGGCATCTCAACAAGGTATGCGTCAACTCCCTGACCGGCCAGATCTACAAACATCGGCAAATAGGCTATGTATTCGTTTTTGGCTCCCGGATAAAATATTATGGCACTTTCATTTCCAGGACCGTCGACAAATAGGCCGTTGTCAACTTCAGTTACTGTGACATTGTCTGTGCCCTTTAAAGCATCAACAGCAGTCTTTTCTGCGTGATGATACTCTGTAAAATAGAATACACAGTATCCTACAATCAGTATAACTGCAATTATCAGTACAATCTTTAGCGTTTTGTTCATTATATCATCAATTAATTTACCAGTAAACTAATTTCAAAATTAAAAAAATATAGGAAAAGTTATTTTTCAATAACAAATCCATGATTTTGGGCTTTGGTAACAAATACTGTTCCCTTATCACCAATAATCTCTTTGGTCTTTTCTACGATTTCCTCATTGGACTCGTCAAATACTGTGTATAAAACAGGTCCGAAGGATGATATTCCAACACCGTATGCTCCTGCTTTTTCAATAGCTTTCATTGTTGGCAGGTAACTTGCATCAAGTGAATGTTCAAGCTTGTTGAATCCCACTTTTTGAAGCTCACTTACTGCCCATCCGAAGTTTTTGATGTCCTTTTCAAGCATGAACGGAACAAGGTTCATTAAGATAAGGTGGGAAACCTGTTCGACTTCCTCTTTTGGGATTGGACAATATGTCTGGAATACGTCCACTTCATCGTCACCTTCCATGTGCTTTTCGATGTGTGGAATGGCTATTAAAATATTCCACTCTTCAGGAAAATCATATCTTGCAATGAGTGTTGCAGGTTTTGCCTCAGAAGCACCTGATGGTAAAAATAGAGGTTTTTCCTCTTTGCTGTGACCTCCGTCAAGGATGAATCCACCCAAATCATGGGTGTATGTTCCAATTCCTGAAGTTCCTCCCCTTCCAACTATACTGCTTAACTGACGGCTTTCCACTTCGATTCCCATTGTTTCGGTAATCAGATGCGCAGTTGAGACTGCAATTTGTGTTCCGCTTCCAAATCCGGAATGTGGAGGATAGGTTTGATGTACGATAAATTTGAATCCTGAATCAATATTAAAATGTTCAATAGTTCTTTGGGCTGCATCGGGGATTTTTTCCTTGCATTCCTCGATTGCCTCTGTGTCTGTTACTGTGTCTGCAAATTCAAGTGTTATGCCACTTTCTGTTTGCTCTACTTCCAATACAAATTGTGGGTCGGCTAATGCCAGACCGATTCCACCATCGACTCTTCTATATGACCCGTTCAAGTCTATTAGGGACATATGTATTCTTGAAGGTGCCTTAATAATCATTTTTTCACTTCCGTTTTAAATAATAAACAATTAAATTATGAACATGATATCTAATAAAAGTTTTCATGTTTAATCAAATCAACTTTAAAAAAAATAAAAAGTATTTTATATGACATGTGATAAATTAACATCATGGATGTAAAAATACCAAAAATATATTTAGATGAAATTGACCCTATAATTGCATTGGTATACATTACATTATTAATACCACTAATCTGCACATTACTCTTTGCAATCTAAATATACCAATCCCGTTTTTAAAAATAGTTTGTTTAGAATTGAGAATTAACCTTCTCAATTACTTTTTTTAGAATTTTAAGTTATCCACACATTCAACCAGTTTCATGGCCAAATCACGACTTACTTCCATCGGCTCATAGGAATAGCATTCATAAACGACAGTAGGTATTCCTGCATTTGCTGTAGGTTCTGTAATAAACGGCGGACTTGAGCGAAACTCAGGTGCGTAATAGACAATACCGTCAACCGCATCAATAATCTCATTCAGGTATTTTGACGATTCATCGTCAAAGCCCGGTGCAAAGACGAAATTTGTAATTTTGTATTCGCCAGGCCCCATAGAGCCACGGTTTGAGTGGATATCCAAAAACAGATTATATTTCTCCTCAATTATGTGGGGTGCTACAAACTCTTGAGCCAATAGCTGGCCTTCATCGCGCCCCTCACTTGGAGATTCCTTATCTGAAACATTGATATTGTAAATGTAATAACAATAGTTCAGGTCATCTTTTGAAGTGAGCATGTCAAAAAGCGCCCTGTGGGATTTGCTTTCAAGGGGATGCATTCCTATCAGATAAGCTATTTTAACTTCAGATTCAGGGTTTCCAAATGGACCGTGAATGTGTACGCTTCCCAAATCGTTTTTTCCTAATGTTTCAGCATCAAAATCTTCAGATAAAACTTGACCAATACTTGTGGGACCGTCAGGATAGTTCATATAAACACCAAAAAAATAAGTGAGACTAGATTGAATCTAGTCAGCAGATGGTGCACGTGCACCTAATTCTTTATTTAATTCGTAAATCAATCTGTTGTCGCCGTCAGCGAGTTTGATTTTTGCAACAAGTTCCATTGCGTTTTCTTCCTCTTCGACCTGTTCTTCTACAAACCATTGAAGGAAGTTGTTGGTTGCGTGATCTTTTTCTTCGATAGCAAGGTCAACCAAATCATTGATAAGGCCGGATACCATTTTTTCGTGTTCAAGGACGTGTTCGAATGCTGCTACAGGAGAATCCCATTCGGTTTGTGGTCCTTCAATAGCAGTTAAGGTTACGGAAGCTCCTCTTCTTATGATATAGTCGTAGAATTTCATTCCGTGTTCCAATTCTTCTTCAGCTTGAACTCTCATCCAGTTAGCAAAACCTGCTAAGTCTTCATCTTCAAAGTAAGCTGCCATGGATAAGTACAAGTATCCTGAGTAAATTTCAGCGTTTAATTGTCCGTTTAAGGCTTTTTCCATATTTTCTGATACCATTATATCACCAGTTAAAAATATGTAATTGATTTCTTATATAGTTTAAGTGATTATTTTATACCTTGAAAACAAATTTATTCATATGATAGAAAAGTCAATTTATGATGATTACAAAATCGCTTTTAGCGATTCCTACACAAACGATGATGCTTATTATTTTATTTTTAATAATAACCGAGAATTGCATTTAACTTCAGATAAAACACTACCCCAAGAATTAACCTATATAAATATTGATTTTAAATTATATATCGGAAAATTCAAAGGCAAAGACACTTTTGTAGTTAACGCTGATGGTGATGATTCATTTTTCGATTTAAAAGATGTTTATGACATTGACAGGGACATCTATTTGATGGCAACCAGAGCGGTTTTGGTGCGCGACTGGTATATCAACCACCAATATTGTGGTAGGTGCGGTACCAAGACTGTGTTAGATGAAAATGACATGGCTTTAAAATGCCCTTCATGCGGTCAGATGCACTATTCCCGTATCGCTCCTGCAATTATTGTGGCCATCAGAAAAGGTGACGAATTGCTAATGGCCAAACACAGCTACCATGAAACAATAAGGTATGCACTGATAGCTGGTTTTGTGGAAGCTGGCGAAAGCATTGAAGAAGCGGTCCACAGAGAAGTTGCAGAAGAAGTTGGCATTAAAATCAAAAACCTGAAATATCAAAAGAGCCAGTCCTGGCCGTTTCCGAATTCACTTATGCTTGCCTTTACTGCAGAGTATGACTCAGGCGACATTAAAGTTGATGGTGATGAAATCCTAAAAGCAAAATGGTTTAAAAAAGATGAAATAATCAGATATGACTCAGACATCAGCATATCCGACTGGCTAATTCAAAATTTCATTGAAAGCTTTTAATATTGTTTAAAGCTATAACACCCACTTTAAGCTTATCCAGACCTTCTTTTAGAAGTTTTTGAGGGCAAGCTATATTCATCCTCATGAATTTATCGCCGCACTGGCCAAACTGAACGCCCGGTGACAAGAACAGTCCCTGATTTTGGCGCAGGAATTCAGACAGAACCTTTGAAGAGATGTTCAAATCAGAACAGTCAAGCCACAGGAGATATGTTGCATCACATTCAACAAGCTTTACTACCGGAAGTTCACTTGAAAGATAATCCTTTACCGTCTGCTTGTTTTCATACAATACGTCCCTTAGAGCTTCCAGCCATTCTTCTGACTCATTGTAGGCTGCCTCAACGGCGCTGACTGCGAAGACATTTGCAGAATCAGAAGAGTCAACGTGAAGCTGCGTTTTTATTTTTGTCAATAAATCCTCGTTTTTGGAGTATACTATTGAGCTTTGAAAACCCGCAATGTTGAATGATTTTGAAGGGGAAAGGCATAATATGCTTTTGTCATAATCTGATGAGGTCATGAATGGATTGTATTTCAAGCCCGGATCTGTCAAATCGCAGTGAATCTCATCAGTTACTAAAATTACATCGTGTTTTCTGCACAGCTCTCCAATGCGTGCCAGCTCCTCTTTTGACCAGATTTTACCTATCGGATTGTGAGGATTGCACAAAATCATCATCTTTGAATCAGATAGTTTCTCATCCAAATCGTCAAAGTCAATGCGGTAAACCCCATCTTCATATATCAGCTCATTTTCCAGGACATTGCGGTTATTATCCTCAATGACATAATAAAAAACATGATAAACGGGACTTTGAATTAAAATATTATCATTTTCTTCACTCAGACACCTTATCATTGATGATATTGACGGCATCACGCCTGTTGCATAAAGCATGTCTTCACGTGACATCTTAAAGTCATAACGCCTGTCCCACCAGCTGATGTATGCGCCAAACAGTGAATCCGGCACAATTGAATATCCAAAAACCGGATGTTCTGCCCTTTTTTGAATTGCCTTTTCGATTTGTGGTGCGACCCTAAAATCCATATCTGCAACCCACATAGGCAAGTCATCGCCAAAGAGATCCCATTTAAGTGAATTGGTATTTTTTCTCTCAATTACACTTTCAAAGTCATATTCAGTATTTTTCATAGTGAATCCTTATCTCATCAAATTTGTCCATGAACTTGTTTTCCCATCCATCAGCAGGATATCCTAAAGTTATCACGCAAAACGGAATTTGGTTTTCATTATCCAAATCAAAGAGTTCTGCTACAGCATCCATTGTCTCAGGTGTTGGTGCAACTCCATTCCAGAGACCGCCCAAACCCAGATTTACCGCTTCAAGAAGCATGTTTTCAGCTGCCGCTGACATGTCCTGCTGCCAGTGAAGCTTGTAGAATGCCCTTTCGATATTTGCAACCAGCAATATTGCAACCGGAGCAGTCTTGACTCTCGGTTTGATTTCAGCCAGTTTTGCCAATGTTTCCCTGTTTTTTATAACAACAAATTCCCATGGTTCAGCTCCAAGCCTTGAGCCCGGTGCCTGCATACCTGCCTTGAGGATTTTAAGGATATCATCATCACTTACTTCCTTATCTGAATATTCACGAATGCTTCTTCTTGTGTTTATAATTTCTTCAAAATCTGACATGTTTAAAAATAATATAATTATTGTTATATATAATTTGCCTACAGTTCCTTTAACATTGTTGTGCAAGAATTCTCCGGCTTCTTTAAGCTGGAGATGAATTGCACTTTATGGGGTATTAGAGTATTTTTTTTCAATTATGAAAAAAATTATTAGGTAACAAATGCTCTTGGATAAATTGTTTGTATTATAAGATTATATAATTATGGTTATAGAAAAAACAGTTTAATGTAATTAAAAAAATGAATTTTAGATTTGTTATATGAAATATAAAATTTATAATACTGTTTTTTGTGACATATGACTAAAAAAAGTTATTTTGCGGATATTTTATGATTGAAAAGATTTTTATTTTGACTGATAAGATTGAATTTGTCCCTGATAAGGATTTAGAAAGGGAATTAAATTTTAATTTACGTGCTGCAGGCTATGTATACAACAAAACATTAGAATATAGTGCTTATCGTGAAAACTTAGTCAAAGAGTTCCATATCGGTGAAAACTATAAAGTCGACCGTAATTACACACAAAAAGTTGTTAGGCAGTTAAAAAGGCAAAAACCTTTTTTGAAAAAGGCAGAGTCTACTTGTCTTCAGGCATCTACCGACCGCCTGATACAAGCATACAATGGATACTATGAGCATCGAACTGGACGTCCAAAGTTCAAATCACTAAAAAACAACCCAGTACGATCCATAACACTAAGAAACAATGAATACCCTACTAAAAATGGTGTTAAAAGTTCAATCATGTGGAAAGGAAATGAATTACGCTTAAACAAACTGGGATTTGTTAAAGTCAAACATAAACGTGATATTAATGGAAAAATCAAAGAAGCAACAATCCTAAAAGAAAACGGCAAATGGTTCGTTTGCATAACATATGAACTAGAAAAAATACAACCAAAAGAGAAATTTACAGACCCTCCATTATATGTCGGTATTGACGTTGGATTAAGAGACTTTCTAACATTTTCTAATGATAAAGTCATACCTAAACCTGATTTAGGAAAAATAAATAGTAGGATTGTTTATTATCAGCAGAAATTGGCTCGTCAAAAGGAAGGCGGATCTAACTGGAAAAAGACGCTTGAAAAACTCCACAAATGGCAAAACCGGAGAAACAATGTAGTAAATGATTATTATCATAAAGTATCTTATAATATAGTTAAACATTGTCAGTTCATTGCTATGGAGACATTGGATATTCGTGGAATGCTTAAAAGTAATTTAAGTCATGGTATTCATGAGATTGGATGGGGAAAACTCATTGAAATGATAAAATACAAAGCCGAATGGTACGGACGAGAATTTGTACAAATCAGCAGATGGTTTCCATCCAGTAAAAAATGTAATTTTTGCGGACACATTAACCATGACTTAGGTCCCGAAAGGGAATGGGAATGTCCGCATTGTCATACTGTGCATAAAAGGGATGTTAATGCTGCGAAAAATATTTTAGACGAAGGTCTACGCGCCACTGGTTCAATGGTGCTATGCTTAGTAGATTTCATACCTATGGGTCAAGGTAAAATCCTATATAAATATCAATGGAAATGCTTTGACAAAACCCAAGGTATGGCCTAAGAATCTCCAACTTCTACAAAGCTGGAGAGGTTCAAAACGTGTGATGTGATATCGACATTCAAATCCTTAGCTATAGGATTGCATTTAGCACAAAGCAGACAGAAAACATCTTTGTTATCCAAATTCATTTCAGTTATACCTTCATAATTTGCCATTCCTTTAGAGATTATTAAACTTGAATTTTTGAAAACTTCCCTGAATTCATCACTAATCATTGAATCGACGATTCCTGCAGAATCAATTCCAATTGAAACGATATTTACAAACCCCACATCTGATGCATCGCTAAAACATGCATCATTTACAATTGGGCTTTCTTTTACAGCAACACAAACATCAACATCGAATTGGCTAATCTTATCGGCCAATAGCTTGTCAAAGATTATTTCACCAGTATTGTCAAGCAGGTATAATGCTTCATCATGTTTTTTTAATGCACTTTTTAATGCATCAAAATCATTAATGGCAAGTGATTTGTTTAGATGCTGTTTGATTAGACTTTGAACATCAGTATTAATGTCAAAAGCACCGAAATCCAATATGTTTCCAACAATAGCCATTTTCACATGATTTTCCAGACTGTTATCTTCATGCAGTATTTCTTTAATCTGAGAAATCATTGACATTGCAACATCAGTTCCCAGTTTCTTCTGTTGGACATATGGGTCACTGCAACCAGTTTTTCTTTTGATATTCTGATTGAAAACTGATGCAAGTTCATTTGGAGAATATTCCTTTGAGAAATTTTTTGCCAAATAATCAAATGTATTTTCCATCAATCTAAATTTCAAATCCTCGTCATCTGTTGACAAATCAAGAAGTTCACGCGCCTGCCTTAAAAAGCAGGCCCCGCATTCATAATATGGCTTCATTTTTCACCACCTCTGCAATCACACGGCATGGAAGACCTGTCACATCTGAAAAGTTCATCGGATACGTATTTACTGTAAATTCATCAATATGTAATAACTTTTCAAGATTGCAGAGGTTTTCTATTACAAAGACACCTCTGTCGGCACAGTACTGGTCTTTTGGAGTGTGTTCGACTCCGTTTCTGATGCCTGCAAAATCAACTCCAGTAAGTGAAATCTCGCTTCTAATCAGCTCATCGGAAAGCTGAGGATGCTTTGTAAAATAGTTAACGGTACCGTAACCCTCACTTTCTATAAAGCCCGAATAAAACAGGACGAACATGTCTTTTTTGATATATTATCCAAATCAATGTCTGAAATTAAGATGTCCCTATCTGAAATTTCTGAAATATCAAAAACAATACCTTTCCTTCGAGTATATTCAAGTGGAAATTCCTTATCCATCACGTCAAAGTGAGTTCCGATATGGCCAACCAATGCCAAATCAAGGTTTTTCGAAGCAGTTTTTCTAAGCTCCGACGTGACCTTTAAAGTTATATCAACTAACATATTATTCACTATACATTTACATAATGTTAAATATTTTCAAAACAAAATATTAACTAGCTTACTAATGGAGGTGACATAAATGGGCATAAACAAAACAGCAGGTATCCTGTCAATCATTTTAGGATTAATATTCATATTGTTTCCAATGTTTTCATCCGAGATTGTTTCAATAATAGTCGGTTTAAGCTTGCTGTTCTTTGGTATTTCAGCCGCATTCATGGGCTGGAACATGAGATCAAGCTTTGATGTGATGTCAATCATAGCCATAATCATCGGAATAATTGCAATAATATTCGGATTCCTGTTCATATTCTATATCGATGCATTATCATTCCTTATAGGCATACAGTTCTATATTGTCGGATTCATAATGATTGTATTTGGAATAACAGGACTGTTATCTAAAATGACAAGAGTATCAACATTTACATCCATACTTGTTTTGCTGATGGGTATTGTTCTGATTGCTCTAGCTGTATTTGCGTTAAGCGAACCGATCTATATAGCCATTATAATTGGTATTGTTTTAATCATTGAAGGTATCGGATTGCTTTTAGATTAAAATTCTTTTTTTAAAAATAGTTTTGAAGTGTGAAAATGCTTCACACTCCTTTTTTCTTTATTCATCAAAGCATGACATCTCGTTTTCATTATAAGAAATATCATGCTCGCTGCAGTACTCTTCCACATGATTTAGGATTTCATCGACATCATCGTCTGGGTATTCGTTTTTAAAGTAATATACAATCGGTTCTGCATTGGTATAAACACCAATTGTCAAGAACTCTTTTGCAAATACTCGTATTATTAAGGTGTTGTATATTTGAATATCCCTTATGATGTCTGATTTGGCCTTTCCGCATGGAACCTCATTGCCTATGACCTTAACATCTGAGTTTTTATAGACCCTCTTCAATTGGAGGATTTTATCCTCATCAGTCAAGACATCGTTTTCCGGTTCCATTTCACCCAGCTTTTCCTTGAAAAGTCTTGCATTGTGGAGCTTTTCCTGAACTTCCTTAAGTTCCTTTTCTAGATTTTTTTCATCTTCGATTAATGAATTTATGAATGCTTCTGAACCGTTGTTGAAGTTTTCATACATCTCAAGGACGTCTCTTGGTGAGAGTATTGAGTGTTTTTTGAAAAACTCCTTGGTGTGAGGCTTTACACGGATGCTCAATGGTTTGAGTTTTTCTTTTTTTGATTTTGCGTCAAAGTCAAAGAACTCTTCCGCAAAGTCGTTTCCCCTTCTGTGGAGAGCTTCCATTCTTGATGTGAACATTTTCTCAAAATCTTCACGTGACATGTCTTCAGGGAAGTTTATCTCGAATTCTCCTGGAGTGTATGATCCTCCGAACCTTTCGTTTCCGAAAACGAATTTTCTTGGGTCATCTGTTCTTTTTTGGTTTGTCATTTTTTATCACCCTATTAATTGTATTACAAAACTGTTTTTTGTATACAATATAATATTGTGAAGAGGTAGTATATAAATGTATTCATTTTTTAAAAATGTATACTTGAAAAATTTAAAAAAAAATAATAGGACTATCTGCAGAGATTAGCTCCCCTTTCAAAAGCCTTGTCTAAATCCATAGCTAATTGATTGTCCTTAAGTGAATTCACTTCATCTTCTGAGAGATGTTCCTTAATATGCTCTGAAATGTTCATGAATGAATCAAATACAACTTCACCGTTAAGCATGCTGAAAAGCATTTCAGACTGTTCAAAATGAGGACGAACAGTCTTTTCGAAATAATCCTTATGATAGCTTATGGTATAAAAGATACCTACATCAATTTTGCCCTTGAAGGCATTTCCGACATCATACGAAACAAGACAGAAAAACAGCCTTTCAATCAAAGCCCTGAAATGACTTGTCGGTTCTGAAAAGAAAATCTGAGCGCCGATTATCAAGACGTCAGCATCCAAAATCCTTTCAATCAATGGAGAAAGTTCATCCTTCCAGTAGCATTTGCAATGATTTCCTCCCTGTTTGCAGATTAAACAGCTCATACAGCCATGCAATTCATATTTATACAAATCAACATATTCAACATCAGCACCAACAGACTTCGCACCTTCAGCTGCAGATTTTGCAAGTTGAGCGTTGACGCCTTTTCTTTTAGGACTTGCGTTAATAACAATAGCTTTCAAATAATCACCAATTAGTTTAATATTGTACGAACTAAAATATATAGTTGGTGATATTCTATTCTATCCTAACGATTGCATCATTCGGACAGTTTTCATAACATAATCCACAATGAAGGCAGTGCTGCTGTGGAATTTCAAAATGTTCATCATTATAAAACGGTATCTTTTGAGGGCAAACCTCAAGACATGTTCCGCAGCTGACGCAAACATCTGTAATCTCAAAGCCTTTAGGAATAATCTCCCAGTCACCGAACTTGAAAGTGTGTCTGTAGATAGGTTTTTGGGTTAAATCAAAAAATTCCATCTGATAGTTTTCAATGCAGAACGGCTCCAAGATGTATCTTGCATCACCAGGATAGACATTGTTCATGAAGGGATTTTCATCAAAAATCAGGTCAATCCAGTGTTTTTGATCTTCTAACTTGCGAGCTTCACCAGTAATCCTAATGGACTTGTTGTCTTTCAGGCTCAAATAGCTTACCTGAGGATGATTTGTGATTTCCTCATAAACATGTTTTCCACGGCCGGTTAAAAAATAGATTTTATCGTCTTCAATATGCATTATGTCAATGATTCTTGATTGAGGATTGCCGTTTTTATCCACTGTTGACAATACCGCATCAATCACTTCCCGTAACTGTTTAAAACATTCTTCCTTTTCCACCATAATAACTACTCCAATTTGAAAATTATTTTTCCCTGAGCCCTGTTGGACTCCATAAGTTCATGAGCATTACCAATGTCTTTTAAATCTGTAAAGACCTTTGAAATGTTCGGTTTAATATTGTTATCAACTATAAATTTAAATAAATTATCAATTATCTTTTGTGTAGGATAATTTGAGAAAAATGATGTCAGATATCTTTTGTTTGGAACAACTTTAATCGGATCAAAGTCAGCCATGTATTCAACACCGCCAAGAACACCTGTAACACAGCAGATTCCCTCTTCATTTAGACATTTCATTGAATCTTCAAGTGTTTTAGGACCTATCAATTCCAAAATCTTATCGCATTTGATTTTAGTTGACAAATTCCTGTCATCTACAATGCATTCATCAGCGCCGTTAGCTTCAAGCTTTCCAAATCTTGTCTTGTCTCTTGAAGTTGCAATTATCCTGCATCCTATTGCATCTGCAAGCTGCATTGCAGTCAGTCCCAATGCAGAGGTGGCACCTCTTATTAAAACAGTGTCTTTCTTTTTGAGATTTAATCCTTCAATTGAACCGTAGGCTGTAAAGTAGGTTTCCGGAACAGCAATTACCTCCTCCAAGGATAATTTGTCAAATACTTCATCATCAATTTTGAATACGTTTTTTTCTGGAAGTAAACAATATTCAGCATAGCTTCCGTCAAAGCTTCTTCCCATTCCCCCCATTAGGGCTGCAATCTTATCGCCTTTTTTAAAGTGAGTGTTTGAAGGGTCAACAACTTCACCGACACATTCTATTCCCGGAATTACAGGCAAACTGATATAGTCCTCATCTGCTTCGTAATCCCTTAAAATTACCTCCGCACGGTTTATTCCAAAGCCCAATACTTTTACCAATACCCAATCATCCTTAATTTTGGGCATTTCCACTTCCTTCACTTCAAGCTCTTTAGCCTTGCATGTCCTCTCCAATACTACCGCTTTCATCATATCTCCTTCCAGCATTGAGGGTCAGCTGAGTACATGTTATGAGTTGTTCCATAGCTTACCGCAGGACATCCTCTGCAGAATCTTAAAAGTTCACATTTGCTGCATTTTTCAAAGTTTTCAAACTGCCTGTATTCATCCATTGTCTGTCCCATGAAAATATCATAAATTGATTGTGTTATAGCATTTCCAACCTTGCTGTCCATCCTTCGGCATGCAAAAACATCACCTGACGGCAAAATTGTCAGATGGCTATTGCCGCAGTTGCATCCGTCATAGATAACATCATCGCTTAGGTTTTCAGGAATTGTATACAAACCCTTTTCGTATAGGAATAATGTCCACAAATGGTCCTTTAGTGTAAAGAATGTTTTTGAATCCTTATAATCCTGATACTTTTGCCAAACCTTTTCCAAAAGATTTTTATATTCTTCTGGAGTCATCTGAGAAGCCTTTTCAAGGCTTGTCGGACAGTATCTTGCAAAGCTGAATAGTCCTGCATTGTTTTCAACGACAACATCAATCAAATCCGGAATCTCATCAATGTTTGTCTTTGATACAGTAGTCATGATGCTTGCCCTGACACCTGCATCCTGAAGAGTCCTGATTTTTTCTAATGTAATATCAAATGAACCTGGCTTTCTAAAATAATCGTGAGTCTCTCTAAGTCCATCTAAAGAGAGCTGATACTGTCTGCAGCTTAAGCTCTTAAGTCTTTTAGCAACATCTTCTGTGATGTGGAATGGGTTACCCAATATGGAATAGTGAATCTGCTTTTCATGCAGCAGTTCAAGAAGCTGCCAGAAGTTAGGATGTAAAATAGGGTCTCCACCGGTGATGCTGAAGTATGGTGTTCTGTTTGTCTTTTTACAGAAATCTAAGCAATTATCCAAAACAGTTTTGATGTCTTCATAGCTCATTGTTATCAGTTCTTTATCGTTTTCCTCTGAAAAGATATAGCAATGCTTACATCTCTGGTCACAGTCATCGAGGATATGCCATTGAAATGCGAAAAAATCTGCCATGAAAACACCTCAAAAAAAATAAGAAATTTTAAGATTTAATATCTTAAAATCTGTCTGAACCGCATGCTGTGGTGATGTCTGAGCCACAAGCGGTGTTAATGTCTGAACCACATGCAGATGCCATAACGTCA
>JAFUCN010000031.1 GCA_017459665.1 Methanobrevibacter sp.
CCTTCAACACCTCGCTCTGGAGTGTTTACGCCAACAAAACGGATTTTTTTGCCGTTGTCCAAATAGATTGTATCTCCATCAACAACCTTTGTACAGATTGCACTTTCTTCAACATGGCATTCTGTGTCATTGTATTTGTCTAAAATATCTGAAGCAGACAAATCATAATATTTGGAGCTAGGAATATTGTGTGAAAAGCCGGTACCGGTGTATGCGCTGGCTACAGATATTGCTCCGACTGCAATGATTATAATTGCAAGTAAAATAATGACCTGTTTTTTATGAAATTCCATTTTCTTCACTCCGTAATATAATGTTATAATTTTGTGTTAATATAATTTTTGAAATTCAAATAAGTAATTTTAATATATATTAGGATGATAAATATATAATATTAAAAATTCTTATTAGGAGATTGTATGTTAATTAAAGTTAATGGAGAAGAAATGGAAGTGGCAGAAGCTTCAACAATTCAGGATGTAATTGATGAAACTAATGCTCCATATACTCCTGGTAGTATTATTTGTCTGATTAAGGGTAAAAAGGAACTTGAAAAAAACATTAGTAAATATAAAATAAAAACTAATCAGGGTTCCATCATTATCCAATTGGATGAATCCGAAGAGGCAAAACCTCTTGTTGACGTTTGGAAAAGCCAATATGAGGAATTTGTTGATTTGGACATCAGATGGTCCACTCCAACTGAAGTTGCAATAGGTCCTATTGTCACTGATTTGGAACCGACCCATGATGAATACAAATATTATGAAGGAGATGTAGTTTTAAGTTTATCTAGTTTTAGTAATGAGTCTACTCATTTGATACTTCTTAAGGAAAACACTACAAATGTTTACAGTGTACCGCCATATAACAAGGGTATTTTTGCACGTGTTATCGGTGGTAAGAAGACTTTGGAGAACTTAACTGATGATGATAGGGTAACCGGCATTGAACCGATTATCGAAAGAAGCACAACAACAGACAGCGCTTCAGTATCTGATTTAAGTACAGTTTTAGAAGAAGGAAATGAATTGTACACTTACGTTTCCTTTGAAATTGATGAGGATTCCCCAGTCTGTGTGGAACACATGTTTTCTTTAATCAAGGATGGAAGAATTAAGGTTTCATATGACAGCGAGTCATTTTTAGGTTTTTATGATTTGGCAGGTCTTAACAAGCCTAAAGAGAAAACCACTCAAAGGACTAGAGGAACCATAACAATCAGAAATTCCGGTGTAGGTGTTGGAAAACTTTTCATCTATCGTCAAAATAGAGTATTGACTCCAAATCACACTACTGTTGGAAGAATTGTTAATGGTATGGAAATAATAGATATTGCAAAGGAAAACGACTTCATTACAGTCAAATCCGAACAGCAAAGATTGATGCTTCTCAATAAAACTCAGGCCGAAGCTACAAAGATTTTATCTGAAGCCGGCGTTGAGCACATGATTGATGGATTGGTTGATGATGATGCAATAATCGTTGAACAGATTCCTAAACATACAATTGATATTCTAAAAGAAGGACAAGTAATAACCAAAGCTATTAATAAAGAAGATTTATGTTCAATTAAATTTGTGGATAATGCACCTAGGTCTGTGAGATACTTTAAACTGTTGTCTGGACTTATAGAGAATCCTGTCGGACAGATAAAAGTTCACTTTGCAGTTCCTGGAATGCACATCATTATTTTTGAAGGGGATAATAAGGCAGCTAAAGGTTTAGTTCCTGAAAATAACCCTGTTGATAAAGTTATAAGAGGTCAAATAGGTATTACTAACATGGCTTCAAAAAGTGCGGGTTTAATCGGTATCAGATTTGAGGATAACTCTGAGTTTGGTCCGACTGCTGAAACTTTTGAAGCAACTAATATTATTGGAGATATTACCTCAGATTATGACAGTCTTGAAAAATTAAAAGAAGGAGTTGTAGTATATGTCACCGAATCTAACCATGATGCCTGAGTTAGGTACAGAAGATTGGGATCCGGATGTAATTACTCGTATGATTTTTATAGGTCCCGGCGCTCATGTCAGCGAACAGGAAGTTGTAACAGCATTTCACATGCTTGATTTGCCGCTTACTATAAAAAATACTTGTTACGGTTCTATGATTAGTGGAAAAAGTGAAGATGTTTACAAAGCTGTAGAGGAAATAAGAAAACTTGACCCTGCACATATTTTCACAAAAGAAAGAGGATTTGCTCCAGGTGACCCAAGAAGATGCAGAGGTCACAGGTTTGGTCCAAGAGAAGGTTTCCACCAAATGGAAAAAGAATATAGGATACTTGGTTTTGTCTCAGAAGCTTTGGAAAATCCTAAAGCTGATGTTGTAGTGGAAAAGAAAAAACCAGTTGACGTTGACGAATTTAAAAAAATCATGAATGAATGTTTAGAAAATAAGGAATAGGTGAAAATATGGTTAAAATAGCTATTTATCCTCCAAATTCATTAGTCTTAGCAGATTTACTTGAAAGGAAAGGTCATACTCCTTTAGTTTTACAAAAACAAATTAGACAAAAAATTAAAGATCCGGAGATTGATTCTCCTCCGATGAACATTACTGAAGAAGATCCGATTAAAGGACTTAAATACGCAGCTATCGAGGTTCCTTCAGGTGTTCGTGGAAGAATGTCCATTATCGGACCCCTTATAGATGAAGCGGAAGCTGCAATTGTTGTTGACGGCGCTCCTTACGGGTTCGGTTGTATTGGTTGTGCAAGAACAAATGAACTGTCAATTTTCCTTTTAAGAAACAAGGACATTCCAGTTCTTGAAATCGACTATCCGACTAATCAGGATGAAACTTATGTTATGGTTAATAAAATAAATGAATTTGTAGATTCACTTGAGGAGGAATAATAATGGTTAAAATTGCTTTAGTTTCATGCGGAACAGAATATAGTGGTATTCAAAAGGAAATAGAAAAAGCAGCAAACAAATTCGGTGCTGAAATTATTCTTCCGGAAATCGATTTGGATTACATTGATGAATCTTATGAGAAATTTGGATTTTCAGCTCAAAGTTCAAGTTTAAAGTTAATGATTGCAAGAGCCATGGCTATTGTTGAAGGCAGATGCAAACCTGATGCGGTATTTATTGCAACCTGTTTTAGATGTGCCGAAGCGGCATTGGTGAGAAACGAGGTAAGGAGATTCATTCAAAACAATACTCGTATTCCAGTAGTTACATATTCCTTTACTGAAAGGACAAAAGCGGATGAACTCTTTATCCGTATGGAAGCATTGGCTACTACTGTAACACGTAGAAGCATTCTTGCCCGTGAAAAACAGGAAGGCCTTACCCTTGGTTTGGACTCCGGTTCAACCACTACAAAAGCGGTTCTTATGGAAAACAACCAGGTCATCGGAACCGGTTGGACATCCACTAAAGACATTATTGAATCTGCAAAAACAGCGGCTGCTGAAGCATTTTCACAAACTGACTATGACTGGGATGACCTTGACGGTATTGGAACTACTGGTTACGGTAGGTTTACCATGGGTCAGGAATTCGGTGCTGAACTTATTCAGGAAGAGTTGTCTGTAAACGCAAAAGGTGCAGTATATCTTGCAGACTGTCAGAAAGGAGAAGCTACCGTATTGGATATCGGTGGTATGGACAACAAGGTTATTACAGTTAACAACGGTATTCCGGATAACTTTACCATGGGTGGTATCTGTGCAGGTGCATCCGGAAGATTCCTGGACATGACTTCCCGTAGGCTTGACGTTGACATTACTGAATTAGGACCTTTAGCAGTTCAGGGTGACTGGAGAAAAGCAATGCTTAACTCATACTGTATTGTATTTGGTATTCAGGACCTTGTTACTACACTTGCAGCAGGCGGTTCCAAAGCTGATGTTGCAGCTGCGGCATGTCACTCAGTATCCGAGCAAGTTTACGAACAGCAACTTCAGGAAATTGACATTCGTGAACCTTTAATTCAGGTAGGTGGAACAAGTCTTATTTCAGGTCTTGTCGAAGCTGTAAGTGAAACATTAGGTGGAATCGAAGTTATTGTTCCAGAATACTCTCAACATATCGGTGCTGTGGGAGCAGCTCTTTTGGTATCCGGAATGGGACACAGACAAGATGATAAATAAATATAATTTAAGGGTGATTTGATGTTAGTAGAATGCTATGATGAGAGAGGTGCAGAAGTTTATGAAATCATCATAAAACAGATTTTCCAGGACCTTGTTTTAGGTTCTTCTGTAGATGATTTGAAGGCTTATGTCAATCCGGATGACCCTGTATTTGTCTTGGCTATCAAAATGAGAAAAACATCCAATGCAATTCTATTCGGTGAGGTTGCAAATTTAACTTACGATAAGGCTAGGGACAAAACCGTTATTTTAATTGATGATGAAAACTATCTTCCGAATATTTTAAGAGAGTTATGGAAGAGATTTTCAAGAGATGAAATCTATCAGCCTAACAGATATCAGCTTGAAATCAATGGCGACCACACAGACTATGAATCATTGGTTGTAGATGATCCTCATTCCAATTTGCAAAGACGTATTTATGATGCAGTCTTTAGGATATTGCCGGAAGGATTTAAAATCATTAAGGATTTGTCCACTGAAGATATTGTGGCTGTTGTAGCTACTGATGAGTTAATTAAAGATGAATGGATTGAGAAAGCTCATGAATTTATTGATGAGTTGAACAAGGGCATGTAGAAAAGTTTATATATTTGTTCGTATCAATACAAAATAACGGGAGTTATATTTTAAGGGAGTAGTGGTATTATGAATGAACACAAAGGTTCAAGATTTGCACATATAACTAAAGCACACCCATGTTTCAATGAAAAAATGCACGATAAAGTCGGAAGAGCACATGTACCAGTCGCACCAAAATGTAATATCTTTTGTAACTTCTGTACAAGAGACATTAACAACGAAGAGGACAGACCTGGAGTGGCAAGTTGTGTAATGGATGCAGATGCTGCTATAAAACATATAAACGATGTCACCGCTGAC
Organism: Methanobrevibacter sp.; assembly: GCA_017459665.1. GTDB lineage: Archaea > Methanobacteriota > Methanobacteria > Methanobacteriales > Methanobacteriaceae > Methanocatella. The sequence goes on from JAFUCN010000031.1 coordinate 4,994, forward strand.
GGTCCGATTTCAGTTGTAGGTGTTGCAGGTCCTGGTGACTCATTGGCCAATGAAGAAACATTCAAGTTCTTTGAGAAATTGGCAACAGAACAGCCTGACTTAATCAAATGTATGAGTACAAATGGACTTTTACTTCCAAAATATGCAGACAGGCTTGCAGAACTTGGAGTAAATTCCGTAACAGTAACAATAAACGCAATAGATCCTGACATTGCAGTTGATATTTATTCATTTATCAAATACGAAGGAAAAGTATACAAAGGATATGAAGCAGTTGAAATTCTAATCAAAAACCAATTGGAAGGTGTTGAAAAGGCAGCAGCCAATGGTATGGTAGTTAAAGTCAACTCAGTTTTAATTCCAGGCTTAAATGATGAGCACATTGTTGAAATAGCCAAGGAAGTTAAAAAAAGAGGCGCTTCATTAATGAACATTTTGCCTTTGATTCCTTTAGCTAAAATGAAACATTATCAACGTCCTGACTGTTCAATGATGGAATCCGTCAGGGAACAAGTTGAAGAGATTATTCCAGTATTCAGAGCATGCACTCAATGCAGAGCAGATGCTTATGGAATACCTGGTAAGAAAAGCGAAGATCATCATTTAGGAATGACTCCACAAAGTCATTACTAAACTTCTTTTATTTTTTTAACTATAAGTCACTTAAAGAGTAACGGGCTTTATAGGTAATTTTATCAATTTTTTTTACTATGTGTAAAAAGGAAGTTATAAAACACATATTAAAAGCTATTATCTAGAAAAATTTTGGATTTAACCAAACTATCCTTCCTTTCCGACATCATAGGCTGTTAATGCATTAACAAGTTAATGGACAACAGCAAATAGTAACTTGCTAGTAATATGTAAGAGAAAGCAAGTACAAAATTTTCGATTGCCATTACAATTCCTCCAATTGAATTGAAGTGTTATTACAATATTTCCCTTGGATATCATTAAAAACACCTATAGTTGTTATATATTGTTATTAGTGTTTTAGAAATTATTATCTATTCTTTGTAATATTGATACTTGTTTATTTTTAAAAATAAATATTGTTTTGCATATATAAAATTGATTTCAATCTGTTCCATGATTTTAACATCATAATTAAGAAATATTAGAAAGTTTTATATAGTTATTTTATCAAAAAAATTAATTGACATCAAAAGATGTTGGTTGCTATTTGGCAAACCTATAGTTGTTAAAATGGGATAGGGATTTTAAATTTTTTAAAAATTTTATCCTTATTCAAATTAAAAAATCTATTTTTTCTAATTAAATGTTTAATATATTGTTGAATGATTATAGTTCTTTAAAAAGAGTTTTTTTAGTAATATCTACTCCTTTAGCTAAAATGGAACATTATCAACGTCCGGACTCTTTTATGATGGAATCTGTCAGAAAACAAGTTGAAGAGATTATTCTAGTATTTAGGGCATGTACTCAATGCAGAGCAGATGCTTACGGAATACTGGATAAGAAAAGCGAAGATTATCATTTAGAAATGACTCCCCAAAGTCATTACTAAACTCTTTTTTTATTTATCTTTTTTTGAATATTTTTTTTATACAATGGGTGATGGAGTTTTTGAAAAAATAACTTCATATCATAATGAAGTTATTCATGATAATTGTGTAGTGGCATTTCACTGGAGCTTATGAAAAGATAATTAGCGAAAGCCAAATTATGTGAATTGTCGATAAGGGGTACTCGACATGACTATCTCTACATTTAAGTTTTCTACCTTGGTATTGCACATATTTTTTTAAATAATCCTTTTATGTTATATTAGTCCGCCGTAGGACATTAGATTATATAAAAATGAAAGCAGTAATATTGTTATGCCGATTGTAATAAGTATATCATTAATCATGTAAATCAAAATCTTTATTTTAATTTTTTAAATTTCATGAAATATTTGAATTCTCAAATTATTTTATTTCAGACATTATCGATATGAAACATTCACATCGTCTAAATACTTTATTTTAAATTTTTAATTACATATATTATGGTATAACTTATTTAAATATTTTTAATTTTTACAATAAAAAATTTAAAACATAAATATCTAAAAATAAGATAAAATAAACAATATTGTTTTCGATTACCATTTTATTTTCATAACGATTTAGAATTCACCTTCCAGTAGAATCAATCATAAATTTTGAAAATGTAACAATTCCATTGGAAACATGAAATCTGATTAATGAAATCCTCAATACAGCATCATGTAATTGGTTTGACATGTGTTTTGAATATTTTCTAAACAATCATTCACTTCAAACACTTCAAAAATTTTCTTCTTTCACCTGTTTTAACACCTCACTTTTCTTCTTTAAAATTTTTTGTGGGGACATCATTTTCACATATAATTATGGCAGAGGTTTC
>JAFUCN010000032.1 GCA_017459665.1 Methanobrevibacter sp.
CTTATAAATTAACAACTCCAAGCTTTGTTATCAATGAATTGAAGGGTTTGAAACGAAATAATAAAGGAAAAATAAGGTTAAATGCAAATTTGGCTTTAAAATTAGCTAATTCTTCAAAAGTTGAAATAAAGGATATTTCATTACTTGAAAATGAAACTGTGGATGATGCGTTGCTTAGAGTTTCAGAAGTTTTAGCTACAAATGACATTGAACTAAAAAATCGTGCAAAAGAAAAAGGCATTACTGTTGCCTACTTAAGACAAAAAAAATATATTGCTGTTGAAGGTAAAATATAATATTAATTAAACTTATTAATAGAATGAGGGATTATTTTGTATTACAAAACAAAAATTGAGGATACTGTAAGAATACCACCTTACAGATTTGAAAGTCCTCTTGAAGAAGTCGCTATTCAAACTTTAAACGAAACTTACGAGGGTCGTTTAGATAAAAAACTCGGTTTACTTATCTGTGTTAACGAAATAATAGAAATTAGTGAAGGCAGACTCATTATGGGTGATGGAGCTTCATATCATAATGTTGTCTTTGAAGCAATTTTCTTTAAACCTGAACAACATGAGATTTTCGATGGTGAAGTAATCGATATTGTTGATTACGGTGCCTTTGTGAGAATTGGACCTATGGATGGTCTTATACATGTTTCTCAAGTAACTGATGATTACATTAACTATGATGGTAAAAGAGGAGCTTTGATTGCTAAAGAATCTAATAAGACTTTAGATGAAGGTGACTTAGTTAGAGCTAGAGCCGTCAGTGTTTCTATAAAAGACGAATCTACCAACAATATTGAAAATAACAGGAATTCAAAGATTCCTCTCACTATGAGACAAACCAATTTAGGTAGATTTGAATGGATTGAAGAAGCTAAAGAAAAAAGTAGGAATGGTTAAGAATGAAAGCTTGTACTGTTTGTAAAATGATTTCAAGTAAAGACCATTGTCCTAGTTGCGGAAATCCAACTTCTGACAATTGGAGTGGTCTTTTAATTATCACTGATCCGGAAGAATCTGAAATAGCTCGTGAATTGAATATTCAAATTCCTGGAGAATATTGTTTAAGAGTAAGATAGAGGTTTTATTGTGTTACGTTTAGATGCAGAATTAAATAAGGACATAATTGCTGAACTTAAAAAGCCGTTAGGTAAATTATATCCTGACTTCGAAGATGCAATTGATGAAATAAAGTCTTCTGAGTTTTTAATTTCTGTTGGTGATGCAACTTTTGCCAATCTTACAAAATATGAATTATACCCGAATATTGGTATAATTGACAACTTAATTCAAAGAAAAAATCATGCTCATGAATTTATACATGCAGATAATATTCTAAAAGCCGACAATCCTGCCGGATGCATTACAGATGATCTATGGGAAACCATAGGCCACGCTCTTGAATTATCTAACAGTGGCGAATGTTATGTAATTGAAGTAGCAGGGGAAGAAGATCTTGCAGTTCTTCCTTGCATCTTGATGGCGAATCCGGAAACTACCATATTGTATGGTCAGCCAAATGAAGGTTTGGTGCTTTTGAATGTTTCTGATTTAAAAGATAAAGCTCAAATGCTTATTGACGGATTTATTAAAGAATAAAAATTAAATGAGGTTTTTATAATGGAAATCGAATTCATTGAAGAAAAAGAAAATAAATTATTTAACAGAAAAGAAATTAAATTTTATGTTGATTATGATGGGGAAGCTACTCCCAAAGTATTAGACATTAAATCTAAATTAGTTGCTTTATTAAACACTAAAAAAGATTTGATTGTAGTCGACAATGTACAACCTCACTACGGTGAACCTAAAGCATTAGGTTATGCTAAAGTTTACGATACTGTAGATGACTTAAAATACATTGAAACTAAACATGTTTTAGCTAAAAACGAAGAACCTGAAGAAGAACCTGCTGAAGAAGAAGCTGAAGCAGAAGCAGAAGAATAGGTGATTTTAATGGTTAGAAAATCTGATTTATATGAAGTAGATGGAGACAAAATTGTAAGGAAAAACCAAATTTGTCCTCGTTGTGGTGAAGGTGTATTCATGGCTGATCACGGTGACAGAGTTGCTTGTGGTAAATGCGGATACACTGAAATGAAAAAATAGATTTTTCAAATCTTTATTTTCTTTTTTTATTTATTTTTATTTTAATTGTTTTTTAAGAAGGGATTTTTTTGGATAATATTAGAAATGGTCGTTTTAAGACTGGAATGACTGATGAAGCAGCCGAATATACTTCATCTTTTGAAGCTGACAAATATCTCTTTGAAGCAGATATTAAAACTAATTTTGCACACACCTCCATGTTAAAGCATGAAGGTATTGTAGATGCTGAAATTGCTGATAAAATCTTATGCGCTCTTGATGAACTTAAAGAGGAAGGTTTTGATGCATTGGTCTTTGATCCGTCCGTTGAGGATGTTCACATGGCTATCGAAAATTATGTGACTTCCAAAATCGGTCCTGAAGCAGGTTTCATGCACACTGCCAAATCACGTAATGACCAGGTTGCATGTGATGTGAGATTGGTTTTAAGGGAAATGATTGAAGAAATCCAGATTGGAATTTTGCAGTTCATGGAAGGCTTAGTTGAAATGGCCGGTGAACACTTGAATGATGTTTTCATTGGTTTTACACACCTGCAGCATGCCCAGCCGATTACAATAGCTCATCATTTGATGGCTCATGTACAGGCTTTGAAAAGGGATTATGAGCGTTTGGCTGATACTTACAAACGTGTAAACCTAAATCCTTTAGGTTCAGCAGCAATGGCTACAACAAGTTTTCCAATAAACAGGCAACTGACAACTGATTTGCTTGGATTTGATGCATATCTTGAAAATTCCATGGATGGAGTTTCTGCAAGGGATTTCATTTCCGAAACAGTCTTTGATTTGGTGGCACTTTCATCAACTCTTGCCAAAATCTGTGAAGAATTGGTATTGTGGAGTACCTATGAATTTGGTGTTATTGAGATGGCCGATGAATATTCATCAACCTCTTCTATTATGCCTCAAAAGAAAAATCCTGATGTGGCTGAACTTGCAAGAGGAAAAACAAGTATAGCTACCGGTGAGTTGATTACAATTTTAACCATTTTAAAGGCAATCCCATACACTTACAACAGGGATTTGCAGGAAATCACTCCTCATTTGTGGAATGCTGTTAATGTAACTCGTGACACATTATCAATTGTAACCAAAATGATGCTTTCTGTTGAGTTTAAAACTGAAAGATGCAGAGAGCTTGCAGGCAAAAACTTTGCAACTGCAACTGATCTTGCAGATATTATGGTTCGTGAAAAGCAGATTCCATTCAGAACCGCTCACAAAATCGTTGGAAGAATTGTCAATGAGGCTACAGCCAATAACATGGCTGAAGAGGACATTACCTCAAAATTCATTGATGACATTGCAGTGGAACTTGGATTTGATGAGTTGAATTTGGCTGATGATTTAATCCAAAGGGCATTGAATCCTGCTGAAAACGTAAGAATCAGAGCTGTTCCTGGTGGTCCTGCACCTGAAATGGTTGAAATTGCACGTGATAATATTAAAGTTTTCTTGAACGAAGAGTTTGAGAAAAAGGGAATTTAAATAATTCCTATATTTTTTTTAATTTAAAATTATTTTAGGTATACCTAAACTTTATATACTTTCAAGGACAATATAATAATTGTTGAAATAATCTTTTGGTTATTGAAACATGATTGTGTAGGGTATTTTTTAGAAAAACTTATTTAATATTCCTCAATGAATTCAATAAGTAAAGCTCAGCTTCTATTTTATACCCTAACACTAATCATATGAATCTGATTTTTTAAAAATAAATTATTCACTATTTTCTTCTTTTAAGGATTCCAGATAGCTTTCATGAATCTCATCTGCTAAATCCTGGTTTCCTTCAATGATTGGACCGGTATAATCACAGTCATAGCAAATCCACTGGGACCAGTTCTGAGGTATAATCCATTTTACTTTTCTAGATCCGCATCTTGGACAAATTTTAAACATCATATTATCTACTTTTAATTTCTAGCTATTAAACTTTTGGTAACTATTTGGTTTTGTAAAAACTCCAAATCAGGTCAAGCGCCTCGCCGGGTTCAAGTGCACCTGAACGTGTTTCCCTAAGTATTCGTTGTATGGAAAATTTCTTCATATGTGGGAATTTTTTGTGAACCTCATATAACAGCGGACAGCCAAATCCTTTAAATGTTTTTAAATCATAGTTTCTGATTAAGGATTTTATCTCTTGTTTGCCAACAATTAAACTTGCTGGAAGGTTCAAGCGATATAATGAATCTTCCTGTAAATTTATGCATTGACTGCCAGTTGCAAGCATATCACCAAATATTATTATTGGTATTTCTCTTGATTTTGCATATTCCTTCACAACTTCGGAAGTGTTTTTAGAACATCGTCCACATGGATGAACATTGCCTGTAAATGAGTTGTCTATAACTTCAGAATAGTCAACCTCAATATACTCATGAGGAATATCAAGTGATTCGGTTATGAGTTTAATGTTCTGCTTAAACTGATTAGGCAAAATTATAGTTCCGGGATCTGCTGTAACGGCAATCGGATTGAAACCTAACTTTTTGGCTAAAATAAGTGAAAAGCTACTGTCAACACCTCCTGAAAGTGCAACGACAGCCTCAACATTTTTAGACTCTTCGAAAGTATTTTCATTAAAGAAAGTATCAAAGTTAAAACTGTAAATGTTTTCAAGTTTGTTTTCAATGGCTTTTTCGAGGTTTTTCAAACCGACTGAATCCATATCCACATTTGAAACAGTTTTTTTGGATAATTTCAGTTTATATTCCTTGTTTAGAAAGTCCCCATATGATTCAACGTGAATGCTGTTTAAACCCAATTTTTCTTTGAGTTTTCCGACTACCCAACCGCCTTTGCCTATAATTGCTGACTTGTCAGGTCTGTCTTCGGTTATAATCCATAACTCGTTGTCCTTAAAGTAAATTTCTTCGATAAAGATTTTTACTTCTTCATGACCTATTTCACGTCTTATGGTGTTGACTTCTTCTAAAATGAATTCTTTTGTATACATTTAACTCATATCTTTTGTAATTGAGATGCTTTCACGTGAGTAAAGTTCAGGTCTTTTGATAATGTCTAAAACTACTTTTTCAATTGATTTTGCATTTGAAACGTAACCTTTTGCTGCTTCTCCCTTTTCAGTAATTGTATAATCATCTTCATCCTGATATGCAATGTAGCCAAGTCTTAAGATAGTATAGTCAAGGGAACTGTCTTCAAGAATATCAACGGCGTTTCTGTGAACTCTTTGTTCCGGTTCGTTGTCCAGGTTGAACTCGTCTCCGTTTCCTTCTGGAAGTTCATTGTATATTCCAACAACGCTCATGAAAATCAGCCTTTTGACGTCCAGTTCAACAAGGTTACGTGCAATGGCAACTTGATCAGGGCCTGAAACTGCACATAATATGATGTCCTGATTTTCCAATGCTTTTTTAAGGTCTTTTTGATTTGTTGCGTCTATGCTTTTTGCAGTGACTCTGTGGCTGTTTTCATATAGATTTTCAGCAGTTTTGGAAATTGCTGTTATCTGATAATTTGGAAATGAAAGCAGTTTGGCTGTAAACAATCTTCCGAAATTCCCAGTTGCTCCAATTATTGCGATATTCATTATTTCACCTATTAGTATCTTAGTTTTTGTTTCAATTATATATTACTCTTCCACAAGTTTGAATAATAATCTTTTGACTGTCTTTATTTCATCATCACTTAATTTTGATGTAACTTTTGTTTCCCATCCGTTAATCAGTCCGATTAGCTCATCAGTTTTCTTGAGTCCTTCTGGTGTGAGTTCAACTATTTTCTGGCGTCTGTTTTCAGGATCTTCAATACGGGTTATGTATCCTTTATCTTCGAATTTCCTTAAAATCTTTGCAGTATAACCTTCACTTACCTTAAACAGTTCAACCAATTCTTTTTGTGTTGTTTTGTCCTTTAATCTTATTCTAACAAGAAATGTGAATTCATTTTCACTAATGTCCTCATCATTTAGGGACTCTGTAATGTGTTTTCCAAAATCAGACACCATCTCTTCAACATATTGATAGATAAATATGTTTTCTTCGTTTCCTTTCTTAAAGTTGCCTGGACGAGTCAAAATATCACCTTGCTATTATTTTGATTGACATATAATATAACTCTTTCCCATAATCAACTCTTTCCATTGGAAAGATTTATATATTGCTAATTCCAAACTATTATCCAAGGTGAAAATCATGGAATATAAAACTTTATCAAACGGTGTAGAAATTCCACAATTAGGATTCGGTGTATTTCAAATACCTCCAGAACAAACAAAAGACGTAGTAAAAAAAGCAATTGAAGTAGGCTACAGACACTTCGATACAGCACAAGCATACTTCAATGAAGCAGAAATAGGTGAAGCAATAAAAGAATCAGGAATTGCAAGGGAAGAATTGTTCCTGACCACAAAAGTATGGGTTTCATCATACGGTTACGAAGAAACCAAAAAAGCATTCCAGGAATCATTAGATAAATTAGGAACCGATTATATTGATTTGTACTTATTGCATCAATGCATGGGTGATGTATACTCAACATGGAGAGCTGTTGAAGACTTGTACAAAGAAGGAAAAATCAAAGCCATTGGAGTATGCAACTTCACACAGGGACGTTTCACAGATTTGTCACTAAATGCTGAAATCCCACCGATGGTAAACCAGATTGAAGTAAATCCATTCTATCAACAGGAAGGAACTGAAGACTTCCACAATGAATTTGGTGCAGTAGTTGAAGCATGGGGACCTTTAGCTGAAGGAAAAGACGGAATATTTACTAATCCAATTCTTGTTGAAATAGGTGAAAAATATGGAAAATCAGCAGCACAGGTAATTTTAAGATGGTTGCTTCAAAGAGGAATCGTAGTTTTCCCAAAATCAACAAAAGAATCAAGAATGATTGAAAACAAAGACCTCTTTGATTTTGAATTGACTGATGAGGATATGGAAAAAATCAAGGAACTTGAAACCGGCGTTCCGATTGTTGAAGTGGACAATCCGGAATTCATCAAATTCGTTATAAGCTCAATAGCTTAAACAGGGTAATCTTTTACCCATACTTTTTTTTATCTAAATAATGCAAAAATACATTAACTTCTATAAGTTAGGGATGAATTTCACTAAAGGAGATTACATAACAAATGCTCTCTGATGAACTTTAAATATCAAAAAAACTAAAAATTATAAATAGCAATGAACAAGTTTAATAAGACTTTTTTTTCAACGATAACCAAGTTAAAAAAAAGAAAATAACATTAACGCTTGTAAAAAAAATTGCAAAAACCGTTGGGGCGACGGTGCAGTAAAAATTTCCAAAAAAAAACTATATTTTTTTGGTTTGCGAATCCCCTTCTTCTACAAGATGGGGAGGTTCAATTTAAACTATAAATCTAATTTTAAATATTTTTAGGGGATTTTATGAAATACAGAAAGTTAGGTAATACTGGCATTGAAGTATCTGAAATTGCATTCGGTGCAGAATTTTTAGTCCAAAGACCGTATGAGGATGCAGAGGAACTGATTAAGGCCTGTGAAGAAAACGGGATTAACTTTTTAGACTGCTGGATGAGCGAACCTGATGTGAGATCCCATTTGGGTCGTGCCATCAAGGATAACCGTGATGCATGGGTTATACAGGGACACATTGGTTCAACCTGGCAAAACAATCAGTATGTAAGAACACGTGAAATGGATAAGGTAATTCCGGCATTTGAAGACTTTATGGAACGTTTTCAAATAGATACTCTTGATTTTGGAATGATTCACTATGTCGACCAGATTGAAGACTATGAGGAAATCATGAACGGACCGTTTATAGAATACGTTCGCAAATTAAAATCAGAAGGTACAATAGAACACATTGGTTTAAGTACACACAATCCGGACATTGGTCTATTGTCTGCTAAAAACCCTGAAATTGAACTTCTGATGTTTTCAATCAACCCTGCCTTTGACATGTTCGGATCAATGCCGGACATTGAAGAGTACAGAAAAGAGGATGCATATGACAGGGAATTTTCAAGCCTAAATCCTCAAAGAGATGAACTGTACAGTTTATGTGAAGAAAATGGAACTGCACTAACAGTAATGAAAGGATTTGCAGGCGGTAACTTATTATCTGATGAAACTTCACCGTTTGGAGTGGCATTGACACCTATTCAATGTATACATTATGCACTAGAGCAAAAAGGAGTTTCAAGCATTTTTGTCGGTGTAAAAACAGTTGACGAATTAATAGAATCTTTAAAGTATTGCGGTGCAACAGATGCTGAAAAAGACTATGCTGAAGTTTTAAGAAACGCTCCAAAACACTCATTTGACGGTCAGTGTACATACTGTGGCCATTGCGCTCCATGCACCTCTGAAATAGATATTGCAATGGTAAACAAACTCTTTGACCTTGCAAAAAACAAAGATGAAGTTCCGGCAAGTGTGCAGGAACATTACAACAATTTAAAATATAATGCATCTGAATGCATTGCATGCGGTGACTGTGAAGAGAGGTGTCCGTTTAACGTGCACATTGTTGATGTGATGCTTGATGCACAGGACTTGTTTGGGTTTTAATAGAAATAATTTCTATTTTCCTAAATTGTTGAATATGGAATTTAAATATTCATCAATTCTTCATATTCTACATCAATTTTGGCTAATTTGCAGAATTCGTAAAATTGTTTTTTATCGGAAAGGTCATAGTCCTTTTTGCGTAAGATTTCGATAGTTTCAGCATCCAGTTTATTAAACTGGTCGTATTCTGCAATGTTTTCATTTTTTAGGTTCATGGTTGTACTCCTTTTTAGTTATTTGTATTCCATTTATGTTTTTATCATTTATATACTTTGATAGTCTTGCTCCGTATAAGTAATCACATCTCGCATCGATTTCTTTTTGGCTTGAAAACTTTTTCATACAATAATCCAATGATGATACAAAAAGTTTCATAGATTCTTCCTGAAATTCTTTTGTTATTTCTCATCTACATATTTTCCTTCTAAAATCCATAATCCATTATGTCCAGCAATTAGTTCAAATTTCTCCCATTCTCTTAAAAAAATTCCAAAATTTTTTCCAGATGGTGGGGTAAAGGATGTTTTAGGATGATTATGCAACGAAGCAATATTTTTTTCTTTAAATTCTTTATCATTGAATTTTATTTTTACATTATCTGCATTTCCTATTTTACATTTGACTATTTCTCCAGTTATGTAATCAAAGAAAATTAATATTTCATAATCTAAATGAATGGTCTTTTTAATAAATTCATCAACTAATCTAAATGCCTTTTCACTAAATTAGGAAGGTAAATCTGATTTGTTGATTGATGGAACATCATATGCTTTTAATTTTCTATATTTTTCACAATCAATTTCATCTGTCTGGATTAAAGCCAGAAATAAACATATTATTATTAAAATTTTATTTTTGATTTTCATAGATTATAGTTGATTTAGAGAGTATAAATAACTTATTTTTCAAGTTAAATAGGTAAATATTTATTATTTGTTTTTTTAAAAGCAATTTTACTAATTTAAATAAATTTTACAAGTTTAAATCAATTTTACAATTTCATAAAATAATTTAATATATTAAATTAACAAATAATCTATCATGGCGTATGAAATTAAAAACAAAAAAAACATATCAACAATTGGTGTACATGCTGGTCAGGAGGAAGTAGATGAAACCGGTTCAAGAGTAACACCGATTTATCAAACAACTTCTTATGTATTTGACACTCCTGAACAGGCTGCAAACAGATTTGCTCTTAAGGAAGGGGGAAACATCTACACAAGACTGACAAATCCGACTACTCAGGCTTTTGAAACAAGAATGGCTGCCATTGAAGGTGGAACTGCTGCATATGCAACAGCTTCAGGAATGGCTGCAATATTTTATACAATAATTAACCTGACACAGGTTGGAGACAACATTGTATCAGCAGACAACCTCTATGGTGGAACTTATGAGCTTTTTGAAAACACTCTTGAGGAATTAGGCCGTACTGTTACATTTGTTGACTCACAGTCACCGGAACTCTTTGAGGAAGCTATTGACGATAAGACAAAAGCGATTTATGTCGAATCAATAGGAAACCCGAAACTTGACATTCCTGACTTTGATAAAATCTCTGAAATTGCACATTCACATGGAATTCCACTGATTGCAGACAATACTGTAGGTATAGGTTCCGTTAGACCGTTTGACCATGGTGCAGACATCATTTCTTCATCTGCAACAAAATACATAGGCGGTCATGGTACTACATTAGGAGGTATCATCATTGAAAAGGGTGACTTTGACTGGATGAATGGCAAGTTTCCAACTCTATCTGAACCTGATGCAACATATAACGGACTGGTCTTTGCTGAAACATTCGGCGAAGCGGCATTTACAACAAGAATACGTGCAGTTGTCGGAAGAGATACTGGTGCAGTGCCTTCACCGTTCGGATCATTTTTATTATTACAAGGACTTGAAACTTTAGGTTTAAGGATTGAAAGGCATGCTTCAAACGCAATGGCTGTTGCTCGTCATTTGGAAGCCCATCCAAAGGTTGCATGGGTGACATATTCTGGTCTTGAATCCTCACCAAACCATGAAGTGGCTAAAAAATACGCTGAAAAGGGTTATGGTGGAATAGTATCATTTGGTCTTAAGGCAGGCTATGACGGTGCCTTAAAGTTTATTGAAAACGTTGAACTATTGTCATTTTTGGCAAACATTGGAGATGCCAAATCTTTGGTTGTCCATCCTGCTTCAACAACCCATTCCCAATTGACTGAAGAACAGCAGTTATCAACTGGTGTTACTCCTGATTTAATCAGGTTTTCAGTAGGAATTGAGGATATTGAAGACATTTTGGCTGATGTGGATCAGGCTTTAGACAAAGTTTAATGAGATAAATCTCACTAAACTCTTTTTTTAATTTTTAACAGTCAATTAAGGACTATTTTATTTAAATTTATTCATAAAAACTTTTTTTCAATTAAAATTAGTTAGGTTCACGGTTTTTAAACGAACTGATTAGGATTATGCATTGACATTAAAATTGATGTGTAAAAAATTTTATATTTTTAAATGTACATAGTATTAAATAGTTATTTTAGGAAAACGAGAAATATGATTAGCAAGCAATTAAGGGAATTTGAACTTTTAAATACAGTAAGTGAAAGTATTTATGAATTAAACGGTTTAAGAGTTCTTATTATATTAAAGGACGGATCCAACCTGACCAGCTGGGAGGATGTGGAAAATAAGGAGGATATTATCTACATCAGTGAAGATCTGTTCGGTGAGACAAATCTTGTCGGAAGATATGCTGGTTTGACTTCCCTTAAAGCTATCATTGCTTCTGGTTTTGGAAAAGTCGAAACCATGAAAGGAATGTTTGTTGGTTGTGAATCTTTAGTTGATGTTTCTGCTTTGGCTAACTGGGATGTTAGCAGTGTAGTTGACATGAGAGGAATGTTTCATGGCTGCAAATCCCTGGAGGATATTTCACCGCTTGCAAGTTGGAACGTTTCCAGTCTTGAAAAGATGTCAACAATGTTTTGGAGATGCTCTTCTCTTGAGGATGTTTCTGCCTTGGCCAATTGGGATGTAAGCAAGGTTGATGACATGTATTACATGTTTTCTGAGTGTTCTTCTTTAAAAAACATTTCTGCTTTGGCTAATTGGGATGTCCGCAATGTCCGTGACATGGGTTGCATTTTTGACTTTTGCTCTTCACTTAAAGACATTTCCCCTTTAAAGGATTGGAAATTGTACAGCGCATTCAATATAACTGCAATGTTTAGAGGTTGCGTTTCACTTAAAAACATCTCTGCATTGGCCAATTGGGATTTATCTAAAATGAAGAATAATTCTGATTTACTGGCAGTATTTAGCAACTGCACTTCCCTTGAAGATATTTCACCTTTAAAGTCTTGGGATTTATCAAATATTTCAAGAATTGACGGACTTTTTGAAGGATGCATATTCCTAAAAGACATATCTGCTTTAAGGTCATGGGATGTTTCTCACATTTCATCAATGGGGCATTTATTTAAGGACTGTGAGCTATTGGAAAATATTTCCGCTTTGGAAAACTGGAACATGTCAAATGTGGAAAATATTGTTGAGATGTTTTGTAACTGCAATTCATTAGTTGACATTTCACCATTGAAATCATGGGACATTTCCAACGTTAAAGTTATTGATGATATGTTCAACAGCTGTGAATCTCTAAGAGATATTTCCGCTTTAAAAAATTGGAACATTTCAAACATATCCTCTTTAATTGGTGTGTTTGAAGACTGCAGTTTGCTTGAAAACATTTCCGCCCTTGCCAACTGGGATGTATCAAAAATCAACTCTACCGTCGAGCTGTTCTGCAGGTGTGAATCATTAGCTGACATTTCACCATTGAGAAAATGGAACGTCAGTAATGTTGGCAATATCAATGAAATGTTTAAGGGATGCAGTGCACTTGCCAGTGCCGATTCACTTGATTTTTGGATTTTTGAAAATATTAACGATGCAGAAAATGTCTTTGAAGACTGTGAAAATTTAATTGACTATCCTGCATGGTACGGTGAAGACGGATTTAAAGGAAGCAATGAATATCTTTTGGAATTCAATAAACTGAATAAAACCACAAAAAATATCTTTGATTTGGGAGATTTGGAAGTTCTAATCATCCTCAAAGACGGCACTAACTTGACCCAGTGGAATCAGGCAGTAAACAGACAGGATATAATCTATGTCAATGAAAATTTGGCTGGTAAAACTGATTTAAGTGAAAGATATGCTGGTCTAACTTCTCTTAAAGCTATTTTTGCATTCTGTGCTGATAAGGCTCAAAAAATGAATGGTATCTTTTCCGGTTGCGAATCACTTGATGACATTTCATTTTTAAGGTTCTGGGATGTGTCCAATGTGTCTGAGATGAAATTCATGTTCCACAAATGCAAATTCTTAAATGACATTTCACCGTTAGCCAACTGGAATGTCTCCAATGTGGTGGATATGAACGGGCTCTTTTTAGATTGCGTATCATTAAGTGACATTTCACCACTGGCAAAATGGAACGTTTTCAATGTAAGATTCATGAGGGCTCTTTTTTGGAATTGCCGCTCACTTGTTAGCATATTGCCATTGACTGGGTGGAATGTGGAAAATGTGGAAAACATGAAAGGAATGTTTTTCGGATGCGTTTATCTAAACAATATTTCTTCTCTGGCTAACTGGAATGTGGTTAGCGTAAATGTCCTTGCAGGAATGTTTGGTCATTGTAGGAATCTGAAAAATATTAATTCATTAAGTGATTGGATAATATCAAGTGTAAATACAATAGATCACATGTTTTATTGCTGTGAAGCACTAGAGGATGCAAGTGTCTTGAACAATTGGGACATTTCCAATGTTGAAAATATGGATAAGATATTTGAAGGATGTAATCTATTGGAAAGATATCCTGTTTGGTATGAAAATACAAAAAAAGAAATAAAGAAATCAGAAAACTGATTTCTCTAATTCAAACAATCATTCACCCAATTTATGAAGTTAGTGGTTGAGTCACCAGTCCTTTCAGCCTGAGTATGTCCCTGACCCCAGACGGTTGAAAACTCAACATTATCATTTCCAACTTTTTGAGCTACCGCAAGGTAGAGATTTACATCAACACACTGTGAGGTATCGCCCTGTTCGATACCGGTATTTATTCTCCAGTACTGTGCAACGTCAGATGAGCCAGCACCATCGTAGTAATCGCATAGATAGTACATTGGATTGTACATGTTTACTCGTGTTTCCATAGTATTGTTTAAGCTGTCGGTTTGAGCCAAATCATTGCTGTATTCGCTTGAATAGTCTGAATAGTCACTGTATGAAGAATATTTGTCTTTATTTTCGCTAAGTAAATTTGCCAGTATTGAATCGAAGTGTGATGAGCTTTCAGCGTCAAGACCAAAAAGTCCGTTTTCTGCCTGTGAGCGTTCCAAATCATCAAATGCAGCTACTGATTTTGACGGATTTTTGCAGTGTTTTACAAAGGCTTCCAAGCTTGTTATTTTGGCAGTATTTGTACTTGCATCATATTCAATCCAGGTTTCATCACTGTTTAATGAATCGATGTAGTCTTGAGCAGTCTCATAACTTGATGAGCTGTCACTAGTTCCACTGTCACCTGTTGGCATGCTTCCAGAATCACTTGGTGCTTCACCGCTTGGCATTTCACCTGAAGCGTCTCCTGACGGCATACTTCTCATATCTCCACCGCTTGATGGGGTGTATGGGAATGTAGTATCTGCAAGGAAATTATTCAGTGATTCTTCGGTAACTTCCACCATATAGTCATAATAGCTTCCGGAGGTATAGATGCCTGAATCGCTTTCTTCAAGTGTTAAGGTGTTTCCGTTTGGGTCTTTAAGGCCTAAATCGTTGATGTAGGTTGCGTATGCTGCTGCCAAATCATCACTTAATGCAGCGGAAAAGGTTCCGTCTTCACGCATGTATTGGCCCATATTCCATTCGTATGCCTCATCGGCAGTGTCAAGGTTTGTAATAGGACACCAGCACATAGCACCGGCAATTGCATTTGACAGTCCGTTTCCATCCTTATCAACCATTGCAGCTCCAATTGATTTTAAATATGTATTGTAAAGTTCACTGTTTCCAGAAGCTCCCATCAAAGCAGATTGAGCTCCTCCTCCACTGTGTCCGAATGTAAATATCTTTTCTGTATCTCCTGGCAGGACATCGCCATTGAATCTGTAGTATGTTACAGCTGATTTCAGGTCAGTCACTCCGTCAGGTGCTTCTGCGTTGTCCCTTCCTCTACAGCCGGCATCCAGGTATATGAATCCCGCATCAGTGTAGTCTTTGACGCTGTCACCACTGTAACTGGTTGGTGCAGCACATGATGAGTAACCTGGAGTGTTTACAGGTATCACAATCGGTGCAGAAGAAGCTGAATAGTTTCCAACTTGAGCATTCTCATTTAAGGTACATGTGTATGTTCCGTTGGAGTTTTCACTTCCTGTGAAGTATTTGCCCGGAACATATATTCCACAGGACTCATAACTTGTATCCTCGGGTTCTGCGCAGTATACGAGTCCTATCTGATAGTAAATGTCATTTGTTTCATCATAATTCCAGTTGTCCATATCTATTGAAAGCTTTTCGCTTAGTGCAGTCGCATTATAGGAAATTCCTTCACCTTGCGGCTGAGAATTACCGGTAAATGCCATAACGCCTGCAATAGCTATTAGAACAACAACGACAATTATGAGAATTTTGTGTAAAGTTTTCATAATTTCACCATTACAGATAATTTTATCAGAAGTAATAAATATTAATTATTAAAAACAAAAATTATTCTGGTGAATTAATTGGATATATTTCTAGAGACATTGCTTCAATTTATTGTTATAGTGGTGATATTTCTTATTTTGACTTTGATTGGAGTTTTCATAGCCAAAAGATTGAAAAACAGTTCCAACAGATACCTAAATCCTGAAGAATTCCTGCCGAGTGATGAGATTCATACATTAAGGCAACTTGCCTATCTGATTTTGATGGCATTCTGTTTTATCAACATTTTATATTCATTGATGTTTGCAAATGCCGATTTGATTTATTTTGCAATATTTGACATTGCCCTGTCACTGTTTATTGCAGTCACATTGGATAAGAGTTCCATTAAAAATAAGATTTTATGGTTTTTATTAATTCCGTACGGCGCTTTTGCATACACCTTATTCGGCTTAAGTTGGGTTGGACTTTTAGATATTTTGCATGTTTTAATTTTCATATACTTAATTAAAATGTATTTTGACAGTTTCATGGAATACACTCAATCAAATGGTCTTGGGATAACTATCATATTGTTGTTTTCAATAATTTTTGTTAGTTTTTTTATAACACAGATTGTTGAAGATGTCAATCCTCTTGATTCAATGGTTATGGTTTCAAATGCATTTACAAGTAATGGTTATACTGTTTTGGGCCATTCTATTGCAGGAAAAATCAACAGTATCTTTCTAGTCTGGGGAGGATATATCATTTCAGGTGCAGGTACTGCAACTCTAACAGCTACAATTTTACTTGCACACTTTAATAGGCGCATAAAAAAGCTTGAAAAGCTAATTGAGGGTGATGATGATGTATGAGTTAATCGTTTCATTATTGGTTCTCATTATCGAATTTTTAGTTACATGCGGAGTTTTTGCCCTTTTGGTTTTTACTGTTAAATTCTCATATGACAAAATCAAGGATATTTCCTTTTTTAAAACATCCAGATTCTTTAATCCCAGCGAATATCTGCCGCAGGAAGAGGTATTATCCATAAGACAGCTATATTACCTGATAATGATAGTCATTCTCGTCATGAATATATTATATGTTGCTGTTGGCTGGCGTGATTCAGTCAATCTCTTGATTTTTGATGTAATAGTTTCAATATATCTTGCAGTTCGTGTTGAAAGGGATTCATTTAAAAACATGCTGGTTCTGTTCTGTTTAGTTCCATTCGGGTCTCTATCCTATCTGATATTTTCAGAAACTGCACTTGTTTTAGTAGATATTCTTCATGTAATAGCATATCTTTACTTCATTAAGCACTATTACGGAAAATTCGTTAAATATACTGAAGACAACAGTCTTGGAATAACAATAATGCTATTGTTCTTAATAATATTCGTCAGCTTTTTTGTTACAATTATCGTCGAAGACGTATCTCCTATCAATTCCCTCGCTATGGTTTCCAATGCATTTACAAGTAACGGTTATGCTGTTTTAGGTCATTCAGCTATTGGAAAATTAAATTCATTATTCCTGGTTTGGGCAGGTTTTATTTTGTCTAGCGTTGGTACTGCAACCTTGACTGTAGCTATCGTAATGAGAAATGTAAACGGTAAATTTGACCATCTTGAAGACTTGGTTAAGAAAAATAAGAAGTAAAATGAATTCCAATATAGACTCAATTACAGGAAATCCCAGAAAAGCAATAAACAAGCTAGCTTTTCCAACAATATTTTCAATGCTTTTGATGTTTTTAAACAATCTGATAGACAGCTTTTGGGTTTCCGGAATTAATGAAAACGCACTTGCAGCACTTGGATTTATCTCACCACTCTATTTAGTCATTATTGGTCTTGGAAGTGGTGTCGGGGCAGGTGCAAACTCGCTTATTTCAAGATATGTCGGAGCTCAAGAATTCGAGGATGCAAATAATGCAGTAGTCCATTCATTTATCTTGATGGTGCTGGTTTCGATTGCTGTTTTAATTGTTGGGATTTTCTTTTTGGATGATTTGATAATGCTTCTTGGCGCATCATCAGTCAGCACATATTGCCTGGATTATGGTCAGATAATATTTCTTTTAAATATCGCATTTCTTGCACCTAACGTTACAGCAAGCGTTTTTAGGGCGGAAGGAGATGTCAAAAGGGCAACAAATCCTCTGATATTGACTGCAATCTTAAACATGATTTTAGATCCGATTCTGATTTATGGTCTAAATCTGGGAATATTCGGTGCCGGATTGGCTACGGTTATCGCATCATTTATAGGTTTTGTCTGGATGCTCTACTGGATTTATGTTAAAAAGGATACATTTTTTGAGTTTAAGCTCTCAAACTATAAACGCAAACTGGAAATTTACAAGGAAATTCTTGTCGTTTCGCTTCCTGCAGGAACAGAAGAGATAATATTTTCACTCGTGGCAATAATCTTGAATTATTTAATCATCACGACTGCAGGCGTCAGCGAAGTGGCATCATTTACAATAACCTGGAGATTTATTTCAATTGCATTTCTGCCGTGCATGGCAATAGGAATTGCAACAATAACGGTTTCAGGTGTTGCCTATGGAGCCCGAAGCTGGAAAAACTTCAATGAAACAATAAAATACTCAACATTGCTCAGTTTGGCAATCACATTGTTGATTTGTGCAGTATTCTTTATTTTCGCATTTCCAATCTGTGAAATATTCAACTTCCAGGCGGGAAATTTGGCATTAGTGGACAGGTCTGCTGAAATACTTCAGATTCTGGTGTTTTATAATTTCTTGATTCCATTCGGTGCAACTGCAGCATATACTTATCAGGGTGTAGGTTCAGGTTTTAAGTCTTTAGGCTTGACAGTCTTAAGGGAGTTGGTCTTAAGCATGGCCTTTGCATACATTATGGGAATAATGCTTGGTATGGGAGTATTCGGAGTGTATCTTGGAGCAATAATTGGAATGAATATAGGATCATTGATTGGTTTTGTATGCATTTGGATATTCAATATGAAGTTTAAGAAAATGTGTTGAGTATTACTTTTTAATTGATTTTAAGGAATTTTGTATTACTTATCTAAAAGTATTACCTTTTTTTAATTTATTTAAGTATTAATTATTACTTTTTTGCTAGAATTCCAATTAGTATTACTATTTTGTCAATTTAAAGGGTTTTAGTATTACTTTTTTTAGAAACACTTATATCATTTTTTATTACAAAATTTATTAATGTAGTAATATTTTTTTTTAGAAATTTGCTACAAATCTTTAAAGTTAATGAGGATTTTAAAATGAATTTTTTTAGAAATAAAGAAAAAATTGTTTTTATACTTTTAATAATACTTTTATCAAGTATATCTTTTCATTTAGTTTTTGCTGAGGAAAACTGTACTGATAATAGTAATCACGATTCTTGTGACAATTTATTAAAAGTCAATGGCAATGACACTTCTAAAAAGATTCCAATTGATAATTCAAATGAGAATATTGCAGATTCTCAGAAAACTACTTTATTTATAATTAATGATAATCCTGGAGTAAACATTCTGGATAAAGCTAGTCTGGAACTTTTCGAAGAAAATGACTTAAAAAATGTAAATATAATTATTAGAAGTGGTGACCAGGTTAAAACGATGAATGAAGATGAATTAAATCATTATTTATACTCATGTGATGCTTTTGTAGGTGAGTGGATTAGCAGTGATGTGGATTCAGTTTTAACAAGCGTTTTAACAAAAAACCCTTCTTTATCAGACAAAAAGATGTTTTTAATTTTAGAACCTCCTTCTGGTAATTTAAATTCAGATTCAAGTTCAATTAACCTGATTAGGAATAATACCTTGAACTATGAAAAAATTTTCAAAACATATTCTAATGAAGAATTAATTAATTATTTTAAAAATACCAAAAGAGGAATTTCTTATTCAACGGTGTATAATTATTTAAATGCTGTTGGGTTGGATTTTAACTCATTTTTAAATCAAATGATTCTTTATAAAGATTTAAATGATAAAGATAATCTCAAAAATCAATTATTATATGTTTTAAATTATTTGGGTTTTGATAAGGAATATAAAAATCCTAATTTTACTGGCAGTAAAACTTATGGAATTTATAGGGAAAGATGGTATTCACTAGATGAGTATATATCTACATTTTTTAATTCATCAAATACTCGTACAGTAGGTATTTTGGAAAGTACAATGTATATTGAATCCCAGCAATTGCACACTTGTTATTCAATCATCGAATCATTAGAGGCAAGAGGATATAATGTTATTCCTGTCTTTGCTGCAGGAGGTTCTGCTGAACAGTTATCTGTCATGATTGAATCATGGACAAGTGCGGGAGGAGACATTGCAGGATTTTTGGCTAATTCTTCAGCTTATGATGTTTATGTTGATGCAATTGTATCTATGGTTGCCTATGGTGTTGGTGGAGAAAACTTCACAAAGGCAACTTCATTTTTTGAAGAGGCTGGGGTGCCTGTTTTTCGTGCAGTACACTCAGATTATGTTTCAAATGAGCAATGGGAATTAGGTTCTACTGGTCTTACAACCGAAAAAAGTGATAAATGGTGGCACATTACCATTGCTGAAACTCAGGGAATAATTGATGCAACATTTATTGGAGGCGCTTCAAGTTATATTTCAAATTTGACAGGTGCTAAAATTACCACTTACATTTCTCATAAAGGAAATATTGAGCTTTTAGCAGATAGGATTGACTCTTGGGTTGATTTGAAATATACTCTTAATGAAGATAAACTAATTTCAATAATCTATTATAATTATCCTCCTGGAAAGCAAAATATCGGTTCAAGTTACCTGGATACAATTAAAAGTATCTATAATATGCTTTATACCTTGAAAAGTGCAGGATACAATGTTGGAGATTTACCAAATAATATATCTGAACTTGAAGACATGATAATCTCTTGCGGTATTAACGTAGCTACTTGGGCACCGGGTGAGCTTGAAAAATTGGCTAATCGCAGTGGAGTTGTATTGCTTCCTGTTGAAGAATATACTAATTGGTTTAATTCACTTGATGACATTGTTAAAATTCAAGTGACAAATGGAAGTGTAGCATATATTGGTGAGTTAACCAAAAGAGCTGTTGAACTAAATTATACAGTAACAATCTCAGATACTATTGATGACTGGTTCAATCAGATTATTGCTCTTCTTCCAGAAGAAAAATCAGCCAATGCTAAGGAAGTTTTAGAAAATATTGTAAACGCATTGAAAAATTATGCCAAATCCCAAAATCAAGATTATTATAAGTTATATTTAAAGTATTTCGATGAATTTAAGCAATTAAACATTTCAGGATTAAATGGTTGGGGTGAAGCTCCAGGCAATGTCATGGTAGTAAACAGGAATGGTACTAATTACTTTGTAATTCCCGGTTTGACGTTTGGAAATGTATTCATTGCCCCAGAACCTCAAAGGGGATGGGAATCAGATATTGAAAACTTATACCATTGTACTGCCGTTGCTCCAACCCATCAATATTTGGCGGCATATTATTATATGCAAACCCGCTATTCAAATTCAATGGTTTTTGTAGGAAGACATGCAACACATGAATGGTTACCTGGAAAGGAAATTCTTTTATCATCAACTGATTACGGTTCTATTGTCGTGGGTGATGTGCCTCAACTATATTTCTATATTAGTGATGGTTTGGGTGAAGCTATTCAGGCTAAAAGAAGAGGTTTTGCAGTAATTATTTCACATTTAACCTCTCCAATGGCATTTACACATTTGTATGGTAACCTAACAGTTTTAGCTAGTTTAGTTAATGATTATGATAATGCAAATAATGTACAAAAAACAGAAATTTCTCAAAATATTCGAGATTTAATAGTTGATAATGATTATTTAACTAATTTAGGACTTAATAAAACTGGAATTAAAAGCATATCTGATGAATTATTGATTCAAAAGATTAATACTTTTCTTAAATCAACTCAGGATACATTATATCCTTTAGGGCTTCATGCTTTAGGTGAGGCTTGGAGTGAAGCGGATTTGGCCAATACTGTTAGTGCAATGTTGGCACATGATTTGGTGATGGAAAACAATCAGGGCACACTTAATCTATTCAGCGAACTTTCTAAAATTTATTATTCAAAAGATTATGATGTTTTGTCTGCTTTTGAAAGGGAATTTATAATGAATAAATCTTATGATATTTGCAAAGCTTTGATTTACTGGGATGTGAATACAGTAAACTCAGTTTTAATAAGTGAAAATGCTAAATTTAATGATACTAATTTATTAGCTTGCATTAATCTTGCAAAAACATACATTGATTTGATTAATCAAAGCATATCTTGTGAACTTGATTCAATGATTAATGGATTAAATGGTAGGTACATTCCAGTAAGTGAAGGTGGAGAGATTGTTGTAAAACCAACTGTTCTTCCAACAGGTGGAAACATGTTCCAGGACCAATCAAGTGAGCTTCCAACTCAGGATGCCTGGAATTATGCTAAAAATCTTGCTTTATTAACATTGGCTGACTTAAATGATACAACTGAAAAGGTTATCATGGGTATTTGGTGTGTAGAAACGGCTAGGGATGATGGTGCACTTGTTTCAACAGTTCTTTATTTGCTTGGAATGAAGCCTGTTTGGACAGATTCTTCAAGTGCAGGTTATGATGATGAAGGAAATCCTACTGGTAAGAAAGTTGGTTCAATGCCTGAAGTTATTAAACTTGAGGATTTAACCCGTCCAGATGGATGGGACAAAAAAAGAATTGATGTAACAGTAATTACTAGTGGTCTATTCAGGGATTTATATTCATCTCAATCTATTCTTTTAGACAATGCTTTTCGAGTTACATTGGCAAGATCATACTTCAATTTAATTAATAATAGAACATTAATGAACAGTGAACATGGTAAAGAACTAAAAGAAGCTCTTGAAGGTGTTGTCGGTGGAATAAATTATTATGGTGTTTCATCAGAACCATTGGATTCCAATTATGTTGCCCAACATTGGATTGAAGATTGTTTATATTATTTAAGCGTAGGATATAATGCATCTTACGCAGGTGAATGTGCGATTACTCGGATTTTTGCTCCTCCAAATGGGGATTATGGTGCTGGAATCTCAAAATTGGTATCAATGTCATGGACATGGAATGATACTGATGAATTGGCTCAGTTTTACTTGGGTAGAATGGGAAACATGTATTCTAAAAACTACTGGGGAGATACAAATCCATTAGTTTTCATTAGAGCATTATCCAATTCAGACACTATTGTCACCAGTCGTAATACAAACCAGTATGGTGTTTTAGACAACGATGATTTCTTTGATTACTGGGGCGGTTTATCAATGGCAGTTGAAAACGTGTCTGGTAAATCTCCTAAGATGAATGTATTGATGTATGCGGATAAAAATAATGCATATATCTCATCTTTAGAAGAGGTAATGTATAAAGAAATAGCTGCAAGGTATGACAATCCAAATTGGATTAAAGGAATGATGAATGAAGGCTATAGTGGGGCTCGTTACATGTCAAATAAATTTGTAAGTAATTTGTATGGTTGGCAAGTAACAAGACCAACTTCGGTTTCAAATGACTTATGGAATAGAGTGTATGATACTTATTATAAAGATAAATATGGATTAGGAGTTAAAGATTGGTTGGCAAGTGGAAATAATGCATATTCACTTATTTCCATGAGTGGGACAATGTTAACAGCTATTCATGAAGGCTATTGGGAAGCTAGTGATGCGACATTAAGTGATATTGCAAATACTTGGGCTCAGGCAACTGTGAAAAATGGAGTTGCGTGCTGTGATTGTAGTTGTGGTAATATTGCTATGATGCAATGGGCAGTTCAATATGTAAATCCGGATATTTTGGCTCAATTACTTCCTAAATTGTATGATGCAACTCAGAATCCTGTATTTATGAATAATTCTCAAAATATTCAACCTGAAACTGATGTAGATCCTTCAAATTTCGACCCTTCAACTCCAAATCCTGGAAAAGGTTCAACTTCAAGCTCAACAATATCTTCTAATTCAACTACTACCAACAATCAGTATTCTCAGAGCAATGCAAATTCAAATGGGGATGCTGTTTCTGATGTGGGGGATAGTAGTTCTTCTGGAGATGTTGGAAGTTCATCAATGGAAGGTGCTGACGTAAAGAAATCCATTGAAATCAATCCTGTCACTCAGCAATCCGCAAGTGAAGTTGGTATGTCTTTAATTGCAGTTTTAGGAGTCATATGTTTAATTCTTATAATTGGAGTCGGTTACTTTAGAGATAAAGATGAAAATAAAAAATCAAATAATTTGGATGAATTATTCAATGAGAAACTATGATTAATTCATTTATTTTTTATTTTTTAAATGAGGGAATATGAATGGAAGTTATTAATTTATTATGGCAGTTGGGAATATTATCTGCTGTTTTAATCTTTGGAATTAAATTGGGTCTTGCAACAGGTCTTGCTAATATGTCAAAAAGATATTTGGCATTGGTTTCAATTGGTTATGGTGGTGGTGTTTTAGTATTAACTGAAATATCTTCTTTTTACACAGCTCAAATAACAGATTTAATTTATACTTATAATTTTGAATTTTTCTTAATTATGGCAGTTATTATGATTTTGGCAGGAATATTCACAATAAGAGAATATAAAGTTTTTGAAAAAAATACAACAGCGGCTACCTGTATGGCAGTTGTGGCTCCATGTCCATGCTGTTTTGGATCTATTATTGTAAGTATTATGTTAGTGGCTCCAACTGTTGGTTTGGGACTTATGAATTTAAGTGTTATTGTTGCAATAGCTTTAGTTTTAACTATTATCATAACTTACTTTGCTTCAAATTATCTTGTCAGATTTATTAACAAACCGTATCCTATAGTTTTAGGAAATTTCATGTTCTTTTTGGGAATTTACTTTTTATTGTCCGCTTTATTTTTACCGAACATTACTGCATTGTTGCAAAATCCAATGGATGCAATTACAATAGCTTCTCCAGAATATGTTTTAGTGGTTTTAGGTTTGGTGTTGATGATAATGTTTTTAGGTGGTTTTTACTTTAAAAATAATAGTTATTTAGATTAATGGTGATGTTATATGGTGGCAACAATTCCTGGAAGTGAAATATTAACATCTGGTTTAAATATGATTGCGCAGAGCTTGCAGATTCCAGTAATCATATTTTTAGTTATCTTTGCATTTTTTGCTATACTAGTGTTGGGTAGTCTTATATCCGAGTATACTTCTCGTAAGAAAGTCACACCAGATACGCTTGAAAAGTTGATTTATGCAATATCTAAGGCAAATTCTTCTGATGAGTTAATGAATATTATTAAAAATGCAAGACTTTATGAAAACCAAAAGGTTGTTTTAGTTAAGGTATTGCGTGCAGAATCTTTAACTATTGATACAAGACAAACCCTTGCACGTAAACTAATTGAATTTGAAGAAACAAAACTTGGAAAAACAATTGAGAGAACTGATATTGTAACTCGTATCGGTCCGACTTTAGGTCTAATGGGTACATTAATTCCAATGGGTCCTGGACTTGCTGCTTTAGGTGCTGGTGATGTAAATACATTGGCTAGCGCTATTATTGTTGCATTCGATACAACTGTTGTAGGTATCGGTGCTGGTGCTGTTGGTTATTTTGTATCAAAAATCAGGCGCAGATGGTATGAAGAGGATTTATCTAACTTGGATGCTTTAGTTGATGCTCTTTTGGATAAATTAAAACATTGATTGGAGCTTTTTTATGGTTAGGCGAAAATGTAAAAAAAGATTTAGTGAAGGAGAAGAAGATCCGATGGCTGGAACCACCAATCTTGTTGATGCTATGCTTGTTATAGCAGTCGGATTTTTAATCTTTGTTGTAATCAGTTGGAACATGCAAAGTGTCGTATTTTCAGATACATCACAAGATCAAAGCAAAGCTATTGAAGATTCTCATGCAGAAATTACTGAAGTGACTGAAGGTCAGGAGTTAAATGATACTCCAGAGTCTTCTGATAGTTCTGGTCAAGGTTATATGGAAATGGGTAAAGTTTACAAAGACCCGTCGACGGGTAAGTTGATAATGGTTGAAGGATAATATGTGGTAGATAAAAAGTATTACTTTTTATTTTTTTATTTTTCAATTATTATTACTTTTTTCATGTTTTTCTGTTATTGAGTATTACTTTTTTAAAAAAATAATACTTTTCACTTCTTTTTTAGCAATTTAGTAATAAGATAATCTTTATATTGTTATTACTACTTCATTAACATTAAGGTTATTTTATTTAAAGGTATATCATGTTCAAATTCAAAAGAATCATCTTTTATTTCTTTTCCTTTAAATTAAATACCTAAAAATAATTGTGGGATATTATGAGAAATAAATCATTTATTTTTTTATTTGTATTAATTTTCATGGTTGTTTTTTCGCTAAGTGCTGTTAGTGCAGATGATTTACAAAGCATAGATTCTGGTGAAGTCTCAGGGGACGTTGATGTAGCTACTGTAAATCCATGGAATACAAGTGGGGAGTTAACTTATGAGATTCCATCTGAAGCTAAAGACATCAAAAGCGCTAATCTTTATGTAAATGTTTATGCGGGTAGTGCTAAAAATACTCATGGTGCTATTGCTAATGTGAGTTTAAACACTACCAGTGGTGATAAACAGATAGCAACAGAACAATTATGGATTGAAGATGGAAGTACTGATGGAACTATTTATACTGTAAATAATCACACCAATAAATGCTATTCCGATTATCAAATGTATTATGATTTGACTGATTCTTTAAAAGGATTGAACGGTTCATCAATTACAATTAAAGTCGATACATTTAAAATGGATAATAAGACATTTGATGGAAGAATAAAATTAATCGCATTGGTTTTAGCATATGATGATGGGGATAATGATAAAATTACATATTGGTTAGATTCAACTCAAAAATGGACAAAAACAAATGTAACCACTACTTTTGAAACTGAGAATTTAACTGATATTTTCACTGCAGAGCTAGTTAATGTTGCTCTTTCAAGTGCTGACGGTAGTTTCATGTTAAATGATGAAATTATTGGAGATGCACTTAATCATACTGGTGGAAATTATTATCAATATAATTATTGGGATGTAACCAGTAAAATGAAAGAAGGTCAAAAAACTGAATTGTTGTCTATGAATGTTGGAACTAGTTCTTATGCATCACTTAAGAATGTTTTATCAGTTTTAAAAGTACAATCTAATGTTACAATTGATGTGAGTTTAGCTACTGAATATTCAAGTGTTAATACTTGTTATGCTGGTACTAATAATACTTTAACTGTTAAAGTTAACTCAGATAAAAAAGGTAAATATGTTATTGAATTGTTAGCTGATGGTGCTGTTGTAGATAGTAGTGAAATTGAATTTGATGGTGGAAATCAGACTACTCTTTTATTAACTGATCCTACTATTAGGCCGGTTGATGAAACTACAGTTAACGGTGCTAACAATACTAAAGTTACATATGCAGTAAATGTTAAATTTAATAACAATATTGTTGCTAATGCTAATAAAACTGTTCCAGTTTTATACAATGGTAATTTAGGTAAAGATTTGGCATATGATGCTGTTTATATTGAAAATTATAATACTTTTGTAGTTTCTGGTGGTTTAGTTAGTGATATTCAAGATGTAAGTACTTATATGTCAGCTGCAACTACAAATAGAACTGATGTTTGGACAATTAATTTAGATAACGGCTCTTCATTAGCAAATGCATTTATTTATGTTGCTTATAACTGGGATAAATCAGGTGCAACAGGTCCAGTTTTCAATGCTACCTTTAATGGAAATAATATCACACCTAAAGCTCATTACAGAGATCAATCCAACTTAGGTAATTATGGAAAATATGGTTATGGATTATTTGTTTATGATGTATCTGATTTGGCTCAATCTGGTGAAAATACATTAGTTTTAAATAAAGAAAGTGGTTTAACTGCTGTTTATCCATCTAATTTGATTTATTTATTTAACAGTAATGATAGTAAAATATTAACAACTGTTTACATGGCTGATGGTGCAGATTTATTAGCTAATTCTAATAATAATGCTGGAAGAATTGCTAAAACTGTTTCTTTATTTGATGTAGATACTAAAGATGTATTAAATTCAACATTATATGTTTTCGCTGCTAGTGCTCAATCCGGTGAGGGAAATATTATATTTAATGGTGATGCAGATATTAATGTTTGGAATGATAGTTCTAACTCCTTGAGCGTTTATAATAGAGATGTTAGTGCTAGTTTATCCAATTCAAGTGAAATTTCATTTGTTGCAACAGGATCAACTATTTTGGCATTAAATCAAATCATTACAACCACTAAAAATGCTCCTATCAAAACAACTGTAACCGCTTCTAAACTCTCAACAACTTATGATTCTGGTAAAACATTCAATGTGAAAGTTGTAAACGAGAATAATACTCCAATTACTGGTTTAAAACTCACTTTAAAAGTTTACACTGGTAGCAAATATGTCACTAAATACATTACAACTAATACAAATGGTATAGCAACTTACCAAGGTTCTACATTAGCTATTGGTACACATAATGTCGAAATCACTTCAGATAATGACAAATATGATGTAACTAAAACTACTTCTTCCATTAAAGTTGCTAAAGCAAAGACTACTGTTAAAGCTCCAAAAGTAACTACTAAAGTTAAAAAATCCAAATACTTTAAAGTTACTGTTAAAAACAAAGCAACTAATAAAGTAGTTAAAAGCATTAAAGTTAAAGTGAAAGTGTACACTGGTAAAAAATCAAAAACTTATACTCTAAAAACCACTTCTAAAGGTGTTGCTAAACTTAACACCAAATCTTTAAAAGTTGGTTCACATAAAGTTGTGATTTCTTCTGGTGATGCTAAATATGCTATTAGTGCAAAAAGTACAATTGTTATTAAAAAATAGGAGTTAAATCCAACTTCTATTTCTTTTTTTATTTTTAAAATCCGATTAATATTTTGAAGGCTTTCCTTTTAAATTAATTATTTAATGGAGTGTTAATTTGGTTATATTAAATTATCAGTTAACTATTTATAATTTGTATTGTGATATGTAGATTTATATATTTTAATTTCTTAATTTTAATTAATGTTGATTAATCACAAGGATGTCAAATCAGTAATTTCAAAGTCAAACCTGCCGATTGCAGGCTTCACTGTCAATCCATATGTTGGATGTGCACATGCCTGTAAGTATTGTTATGCAGACTTCATGAAAAGGTTTACAGGCCATAAAGAGCAGTGGGGAAGCTTTGTTGACGTTAAGCACTGGCCTCAAATCAAAAACCCTCAAAAATATTCGGGCAAAACCATCATTGTTGGGTCTGTAACTGATGGTTATCATCAGTGTGAAAGGGAATTTGAAAGGACAAGGGAGTTTTTAAAGGAGCTTAAAGGCGTTGACGTCAACCTGATTATAACTACAAAGTCATCATTGATATTAAGGGATTTGGATTTGATTAAGAAGTTTCCAGACCCTATCGTTTCAATTTCAATCAATACTTTAGATGAAGAGTTTAAATCTGACATGGATAACGCTTCACCTATTTCGGAAAGGCTAGAAACACTTAAGAGGTTTCATGATGAAGGAATCAAGACAGTCTGCTTTATCTCTCCGATTTTTCCGGGAATAACTGATGTTTTTGAAATAATTGGAGAGGTAATAGGTTATGTTGACTATATTTGGCTTGAAAACTTAAATCTTCGTGGAGGATACAAGAAGGTTATTTTGGATTATATTTCAGAAAAGTATCCTGATTTGGAGATGCTCTATGAAGACATCTATAAATTCAAAAACATGGATTATTGGAGGGAACTGGACGCAAAAGTAGAAAAGTTTGCTTTGGAAAATGACTATATGTATGTCATTGATGAAGAACCATTTTTAATTAACCCTTCCGATAAACCGATTATTATTAACTATTTTTACCATGAAAAGATAAGGCAAAGCTCTAAAAACAGCAAATAAGAAAAAAGTTGTATGGATTCGTAAAATTGAAGTGATTTATAAGAGAAAATATATAAATTAGAAAGTATATACAATTGTTTAGGTGAGAATCATGGCAAAACCTATTGCTCCAACTCCTGTTTTTGAGGGAGAATCTTTAAAAGAATTGCAGGAATATATTAAAAGACCTATGAATAACAAAGAAAGAGAAATTTCAAAAAGAATGCAAGAGAAAAGAAGAGTCCCGGTTTTTAGATAGGGATCTTAAATTTTTTTAATATCTTTAAACATTGTTATAGTTTTGTGTTTGTCTCTTAATGCTTTTCTTTTTGCTTTTTTTTGGATTGTGTAAGTTGATTTGGGTGAATGAGTTTTTCAGATAGAATTTCCTTGCACTACAATAAGAATCAACAACTATAAATTTGATTCCTATTTCTTCTGATAATTCTTTAATATCCATACAAATATCATCTAAAATCATTGTTCCTATCTTTAAACCTTTGTAGTTAATGTTTACACCTAAACGACCAATTTTTACAGAGGGATAACTTTTATATTTTCACATTTTTCTTAACAATATTATAAGCTATATTGTCATTTAAAATTGTGACGAAACCTATTATTTTGTTATCATAAATGGCTAAATACATAACACTTAGGTTTTCTTCCTGTTCTCTTAAAGCATCGTCTTTTAAGAATTAGTCTAAGTCATCAACTCCACATGAAAAATCGCTTAAGTCATGTTCTGCCGATAATTTTTCATAATGATAATTCTCAATAATTTCTTTTGAATCCATAATAATACTTTATTTTACTATTAAATATATTTTACTGTTTTAAATTAAGTAAATAACCATATTTAATTGTAATATTATATATTAAGATAAATTTTACAGTTTTATACAATTTTACAACTTAAAATCAATTTTCTCAAATAGAAAGATTTTTAAGATTAAAAACCAATATCATTACCACAAATAATTTTGTGGGTGATACCATGAAAAAAGATGCAGAAGACATTAAAGTCAACAAAAGAAAAAACGATAAAGTCTACTTTGAATCTACATTAATTCAAAACATTTCAGATGGTATAGACTTCTTAAGAGATGAAAGTAAGGAAATACTTAAAGAATTGGACTTAAACGGAATCGATGAGTTTGATTTGGAGGAATTCGGAAGGGATACTCTTGACCAGATTGACGATATCGTAGATGACATGTCCAAATTCAAGTCTGAAATTATAAATTCCGATGATTTTCCACAATCCGTTAAAAAATCATACAGAGACACTCAGATGTATTTAAACAGGGATGATGATTACGTCAGAAGAGCCAGACGCAAATTCAATAAACTTGAGTCTGACGAAATTGTTGATTTCTATAAGACAAACATTAGGGTCATTGAGCTTTGTAGCAAAGCTATTGAGGTAAACAACACTAATTTCGATGCATACTATCTTAAAGGTCAGGCATTAATAAACCTTGAAGAGTATGACGATGCAATCGATGAGTTTATCAATGCATTGTCCATTGAGGATAACACTGAAGTCTGGTTGGCCATTGCAAATGCAAACAGGCTCAATTATGAGTTTGGTGATGCAATAAGCGTTTACGATAAAATATTAAATGAGGATAAAGATTCATTTGAAGCCCTTAAAGGTAAGGCATACACTTACTTTGACTGGGAGGACTTTAAAAAAGCGGATGAATTTTTCAAAAAGGCCAACTCCATTGAGTATCTTGACGAAGAGTCAATGAGAACCTGGGGAGAAAGCCTTGAAAAATTAGGTTAGGATTACTTATTTTTAAGTAATCTGAACCATTCTTTATAATCACCATCATCACCAAAAAACTTTTTGAATACTTCTTTTCTATGTTTTAGCATTTTTTCATATTTTTCGGGATTTTCAGTTTTAATCCTATTGTGTAGCTCTTTAGATATTAAATCCAGACAGTGATTAAACTCCTCTTTTTCATCGTTACTTAAACAGTCAAAAATATCAATGTCTTTTGGTTTTTGGAACTTGAATTCATGGCCTTTTTCAGTTAGATAAATGAGCAGTACTCTTTTATCATCAGGGGAGCTTTCCTTTTTTACATAACCTTTTTTTATTAGCTTATTTAGAGTTTCATTTAATGAGGTTACATTGATATTTAATATTTCGGATAAATCCTTTGTGGAAATGCCGTCCTTTTGATTTAGGATGGCAAGGATTCTGCCTTGTCCTCTTGAAATGCTTTTGTTATTGGCATTTCTCCGTTTAAGTGATTCATTGACGAATATTAACTTATGGTAAAGCAATTCATTCATATTATGTTCTCCTTGTTTTGCGCATTTAAGGTATTGTAGTAATATCCTTTTTTGCCAAGCAATTCCTCATGAGTTCCGGATTCGATAATTTCACCATTTTCAAGCACCAGAATCTTATCTGCATTTTTGATTGTTGACAATCTGTGAGCTATGATGAAACTTGTTCTGTTTTCCATCAATCTGTCCATTGCCTTTTGAATCAGCTTTTCTGTTCTTGTATCAACGCTTGATGTTGCCTCATCCAAAATCAGTATCTCTTTTCTTGACAGGATTGTTCTGGCTATTGTTAAAAGCTGTTTTTGACCATGTGAAATGTTGTCGGTGTCTTCATTTAAAACACTTTCATAGCCGTCAGGAAGCTGCTTTATGAAATTATCCGCATAAACCTGCTTTGCAGCTTCAATCACCTCTTCATCACTGGCATTCAGGTTACCGTAACGGATATTGTTTGCAATGGTATCTGAAAACAGCCAGGAGTCTTGAAGAACCATTCCAATCATTGATCTAAGTGAATGCTTGTCATACTCTTCAATGTCCACTCCGTCGATTCTGATTGAGCCGTTGTTTACGTCATAAAATCTCATGAGCAATTTAACGATTGTTGTTTTTCCGGCTCCTGTTTCACCGACAATAGCTATCTTTTCACCTTTTTTAACATTGAATGTTAAATCCTTGATGATTTTTTCGTTTGGTGTGTATCCAAAGCTCACGTTTTCAAATGTTATTTCATCTTTAAGTGAGGTGATTTGCTTATCTGATGGATTTTCCTCATCATCAAGTTCTAAAAACTCAAAAATCCTTTCTGTTGCAGCCATTGCGGTTTGAACAAGGTTCATGACTCTTGTGATTTGCTGGATTGGTCTTGTGAAGTTTTCAATGTACTGGAAGAACGCAAGTATGTCTCCAACAGCTATTTCCCTTTGAAGCACGAATATTGCACCTAAAACAGCAATCAGGACATATGCAAAGTTTGAAATAAAATTCATTGCAGGTCCGGTTAAGCTTGAGAAGAACTGTGATTTCCATTCCTGATCATACCAGTTGTCATTGTCATTTTCGAATTTTTCTATTGAAATGTCTTCCTGGTTGAATGCACGGATTATATCATGGCCTGTAAAAGTCTCATCGATTTGGGCATTAAGACTTCCTTTAAATACCAGCTGTTTTAGGAAATAGCTCTGTGAGTATCTTGTTACAAGAATAATCATTACAAATGATATTGGAATCAGTATTACTGTTGCAAGTGTCATCCAAACATTGATGTAGAGCATCATGGCAAAAACGCCGATGATTGTGATTATTGCAGTCAGCATCTGGAGGAATGCCTGTGTAATTCCTGTTTGAAGTGAATCCACATCGTTGGTCATTCTTGAGAGAATATCTCCCCTTTTGTTTTCATCAACATCTTCCATTGAAAGGGAGGTAATCTTATCCATTACCTTTGACCTTAAGTTATAACTGATATCAGTTGATATTCCTACCAAAAAGTAGCTTTGAAGGTATGAAAACACTGCACTTATGATATAAAGTACCACAACTATGCTTAAATAGAAAAACAGACTGTTGAAGTCAATTGTTCCGGTATGATGCATAATGTTGTTGATTCCGTTGAATATTGTTGTTGTTGCAAGACCAATTAACAGTGGAGATATCACTGAAAATACTGTGGAAAATATTGCACAAACTACAGTAATTATTAGTTTTAGTTTATATCCTCCTAAAAGCTTCAATATATTTTTAATTGCCTTTTTGTTGTCTGTTGCTTTTTCAGGGGGTTTTCTTTTTGCAGGTGGCGGACTCATAAGCTTGCCTCCATATTGTCAATTTGAGATTTTACAATCTCGTGATATATACTGCATGATTCATTTAGTTCATCATGAGTTCCCTTATCAATTATTTCGCCGTTGTCCATCACGATTATTTCATCTGCATCCTTGATTGTTGAAATCCTTTGGGATACAATTAAAATGCTTGAGTCTTTTGAAAGTTGGTTTAAATTATTTTTCACTTTTGCCTCGGTATTCATGTCAAGTGCTGAAAAACAGTCATCAAACAGATAAAAGCTATGCTTGCCGATGATTGTCCTTGCGATTGAAAGACGCTGCTTTTGACCGCCTGAAAAGTTGGAGGCCTCCTGGGCAACCTCATCATCGATTGACTCGATAAAGTCAACCTGCGCCATATTAAGAGCATTTTCTATATCTGCATCACTTGCATCTGCCTTTCCGGTCAACATGTTTGATTTGACAGTTCCCTGAAAGAGAATTGCCTTTTGAGGTGTAAAGCTGATTTTATCCCTTAAAGCTTTTAAAGTATAATCTTTAATGTTTCTGCCGCCAATCAGGATTTCACCGGAGGTCGGGTCCTGAAGCCTTGGAATCAGGTTAAGTATTGTTGATTTTCCGCTTCCGGTTCCTCCGATAATTGCAGTGGTCTTTCCTGGTTTTAAAGTAAAGTTTATATCTTTAAGTGTTTCCTTTTCGCTTCCAGGGTATTTGTATGATACATCCCTAAATTCTAAAGTTGGATTACTTTCAATTTGTGTAATTTCACCGTCGTTAATTGTGATTTCAGTGTTTAGGACTTCCGCTACACGTCTTCCTGAAACAAGTATTCTTGGAAGTATAATCAAAAAGCCACCCATCAAAATAAATGAGGTAACAATCTGTGTGGAATATTGGATAAATGCTATGATGTCTCCTGTCAGAATTGATGAGTTAAGTGCATCATATGCTCCGAAGTATAAAATCAATACAATCATTATATTTAGAACCAATGTCATTGCAGGCATTAGGATAAACATGTTTCTGTAAACATAGAGATTGACATCCAAAAAGTCTCTGTTTATTTTTTCGAATTTTTCCCTTTCTGTGTCCTGTCTTACAAAGGCCTTGATTACTGGTATTCCAATTAGGATTTCTCTTGTGGCTCTGTTCATTCTGTCTATAATTTCCT
The DNA here is from genome assembly GCA_017459665.1 of Methanobrevibacter sp. Taxonomy (GTDB): domain Archaea; phylum Methanobacteriota; class Methanobacteria; order Methanobacteriales; family Methanobacteriaceae; genus Methanocatella. The sequence continues at coordinate 34,626 of JAFUCN010000032.1, forward strand.
GAGTTATCTTGAAGTAAGGCAGGATTCTTGCAACTACAAAAATTAAAAGTGCTGCAACAACAATGAATGTAACCAATATAATCCATGAAAGATCTGTTCCAAGCTCAAACGCTTTTATAACACTTCCAACACCTAAAATAGGTGCAAACAAAAGTGTTGTGAATATCATTCCGATAACGCTTTGAATCTGGTTAATGTCGTTTGTTGTACGGGTAATCAGAGATGATCTTGAGATGTTGTTCAGTTCATGGTTTGAGAATTTTAAAACTTTCCTGTAGACTATTTTTCTTAAATCCTTTGCATATCCTGATGATACTCTGCTTGAAAAGTAGGATATGAAAACTGCTGCAAAAACGGATACTGTTACCATCAAAAGCATCATTGCCCCAGTCTCCCATATAAAATTAACATCAGCATTCTGAATACCTATATTTACAATGTCTGCTGTGTATGATGGCAGGGTCAGATTGCAGTATGCCTGAACGATTAAAAAGAATATTATCAGTAAAATCTGTGGAATTTTATTTCTTATTGGTCTTAATAAATTTCTCATAGGTACCTCCAGATAATTTATTATAGGTACCTATTGAACTTTGGAGTATATAAAGGTTATGCTGTTATTGAGGATTATATTTCATCTGCCGAAATCCGAGGGGTGAATTGTCTTCATTGATTAATCTTCCTTTCAATAGTCTTTTTTCATTATTTTCAAAATCAAACATAATATAAATCTTAATCACGTCTTCGGTAGTATTTGTGTGTATTTCGATTTTTGGTGAAATTAACTGGTCTTTTTCAATGTCAAATACTTTTGAAGCATCTAATATTTCAATACCTACTATATTGCCGTCATAATCCCGATCATATATTATTCCGTGGTATGTTTCAGAATAATTGTAATTATATTCTTCTTTTAGAGTTGCTCCGAGGGCATCAATTTCAATGTCATAATCGTATTTTAGGCCATATTTTTTCATGATTTTTGAATTGTTTTTTTGAGTATTTAAAAATGATGATTAAGCTCCGTAAAAATTAAATAGGATATGAAGTAAAAGCAATTTTTCGAAATGGAATCAGTATTGACTTGACTTCGTAAAATTGCAATCTTTAAAGCATACTATTTAAATTTAACTATTTTTAAAGGTTTATATACTATTAGAACCATATTATTTTTAAATTTAAATCTAAAGAGAAATTTAGGCAGGGTGTTGATAAAATGAAAGATATGTATGAAATTAAAATTTTTGGAAATGAGAAAATAAGAACAAAATGGGATCCTGAAATTGAAGAGTATTATTTTTCAGTTGTTGATGTCGTGAATGTTATTAGTGAAAGTAATAATCCAAATAGATATTGGTCTGATTTAAAGATTAAATTAAAAAAAGAGGGCAGTAATGTTCTTGATTCAGTTGAAAATATGAAAATGTTGTCCTCAGATGGAAAATTCTATAAGACAGATGTTATTACAACTGAACCGCTTTTTAGAATAATTCAATCCGTACCTTCTCCAAATGCAGAACCCTTTAAAGTATGGTTAGCAAAATTAGGGCATGAAAGATTATAAGAAATTACTGACCCTGAACTTATTTCAAAAAGGCGTAGAAGAACCTACAAGCAAAAAGGATATAGTGATAAATGGATTGACCAAAGAGAAAAATCAATTGAGGTTCGTGATGAGTTAACTGATGAATGGAATAGAGTTGGTGTTAATGAAGGAATTGAATTTGCCATATTAACTGATGAGATAAGCAAAACATGGTCTGGCCTTACAACAAAGGAGTATAAAAATCACAAAAATCTCAAAAAAGAGAATCTAAGAGACAATATGACTAACACTGAATTAGTTTTAAATATGCTTGCTGAGGTTTCAACGACTAAAATCTCCAAAAAAGAGAATCCTCATGGTTTTGATGAAAGTAAACCTATTGCTCAAAGAGGTGGTGGTGTTGCAGCTGGTGCCCGTGCACTATTGGAAAAAGAACTTGAGGAATCAGTAATTAGTCAAGATAATACTAAAAATCCTGAACTATTGGATAAATAAATGAAAATTAGTTATATTTTTTTCAGTCATACGATTAAATCGTATTGCTGAAAATATTTTAATTTATATTTTTTAATTTATAATTTTATAGGGTGCTAGATTTTTGAGTTGTAATCAACATTCAGTTTGAGATTGTTTTTCTTATTTTCATATATTTTTTTACTCAAAATCGTAGCCCACGATTTATAATTTTGTTATATTAAAAAACGGCATCAATTAATAAATAATTTTAAATATAATGGGCAACAAATAATTTATTAGTGATATAACATGTTGCCTGGATTAAATTATACTAAAAGATGCCGTAAATTTAGATTGTTGGACAAAGTATTTATAAATATCGATGATAAAAAGAACAGACACATATTCAGTGAAAATGGAATAAAAAACATCAAAATGATGATTACATGTATAAAAATTGTTTTTTTAAGTAAATTTTATGATTATCCAGTTTCTAGAGTAATTTATGAAATTAGCATTGATAATAGACTAAAAAGATTCCTTAAAATCGAGAATGAAGTGCCGAGTGAAGCACAGGTTTATGAATACTTGAGTCGTTATTCTCCTGATCAATACAATAATATTAGCAACAGCTTCTTTAAATTGTTCCTTAAACTAAATAAGAGCCGTAAAAGTGATTGGATTGTTGATGCAACTCCTGTAGCTTGTGATATTAATATTCTAAAGAAATACGTGAGTCCTGAACATCTTGAAAAATTAGATTTAGATATGGGTTTTTCAACCACTAAAGGTTATTTTATTGGATTTAAAGCGACAGTTGTACTAGAAAAAGATACATTATGTCCTATTTCAGTTATTATTCATTCTGGTGCGAAAAATGATAGTAAAATTTTTGAAGAAGTTTTAGAAGAATTGAATAGAAGACGCATTCTTAAAAAAGGGCAAGTAATTTTGTTTGATAAAGGTTATTACAGCATGGAAAACTATATTAATGCTATTAACAAATATTCCGTTGTTGCAGTTATATTTCCAAGGCAATGGTTCACGCTTGAAAAATTAGAAGCACGAATGTCCACATCATTGGACATATTTTACGATAAAACAACATTAGAAGATGATAAAAACTTATTCCTAGAATTAACAACAAAATTATACAATAAACTAAAAAATTGGGAAGATTTGAAACCAACAAGAGGCATAATTGAAGATTTCTTTAAAGTATGCAAAGATGCATTCGGTTTAGGCGAATTCCACTCATATACACAAAGTTCAATGAGAAGAAACATCTATCTATGCATATTATTATCAACACTAGTCATACAACAGGGATTTGACACAAAAACAAAATTACAACAATTGGCTGAAGGTAGAATAGATTTAGAACCAATCAAATCACGAAAATCTAAAAAACCTAAGGAAAACAATGAAACAACTGAAAATCAAGAAGTGGGCGAAAAAACTGATGCACAAACAACACTAATTACCAAAAAAGAAGAACAATCAGCGCTGGATTTATTTGCATAAATCTAGCACCCTATAATTTTATTAAAAAAATATTCTAATTATTATTTAATTGTAATGTATTTTTAATTATTATAATAATATTCTTAATTTAAAAATTTCAATTTTATATACTTACATGTTTAAAAATAACTTAATAAATTAATTATTAATATATTTGATATAATCTGATTTTTCCCTACAAATGAAATTAAACTAAAAGTTTTGTAATTAACTTTTCAATTGTGTGAAAAAATCGAACAGTTGAACAATTTTTAGAATATACATTTATCTCATTGTATATTTTTTACAAATTTTTCTATATCTAAAAATCCATTAAAAATATTCAAAAAACTGTAACATTTAAATACTACTTCGACGAATTTAAGATTTGGAATTTAGTGAGGTGAAAATAATGAAAAAGATTACTATAGCAATATTAGCTTTAATCCTTGTGGGAATGTTGATCCCAGCAGGATTTTCAACTGATTCCAACGTTGTAATAACTTACGGTGAGACAACCTATGCAAACACAAACTACAAGTCAATTGTAGATAATTTCTTTGCAGCTCAATCAAACTTAGATGTCAATAATATTGGTACAAAGATAATTACAGCAAATGAAGTAAATCAAGTGTCAAGTGGAATTACAGGAAAATATTACTCTTCAAATCAGATATTGTCCTCAGCACTCCTTGACTTAAACGACAATGATAATCTTGAGGTTAGCGTAGACAAATCCAAAATCACTACAATAACCGGTGACATGTACATATCCGCTTTAAAATCAGCAGGTATTACCAAAGGTCATGTATACGTAACAAGTCCTGTTGAAGCGACCGGTGAGTCTGCTCTTGCAGGAATAATGAACGCTTATGAAGAAGTAACTGATGTGGAAATTCCGGAAAGTGTAAAAGAGGCAGCTAATGATGAAATCTACACACAAGCAGAAATTGTTGACAACTCAGACGTTAGCGCCGATGAGCTTGCCCAACTGGTGGACAATGTAAAACAGGAAGTGTCTGATGAAAACATTACAGACCACGACACAATCGTCAACATCATAAACAACTATGTTGAAAACAACAACATCAACATTACAAATGTGGACATTGAAAACCTGGCTGATACCATTGAGCAAGTGCAAAACGTACAAGGCGATGTAAGCTACTACCAAGATCAAGTAAGTGGCTTTTTAGATGAAAATTCGAATGGAGGATTTTCAATCGACGGTCTAATGGACTGGATTAAATCCTTCGTAAATGGGAAATAATTCCCATTTTTCTTTTTTCATAATGTTTATAACATTTCAAAAATATACAGTTACACATCGTTTAATGGGTGTGTAACATGAAACTTAAAAAGACATTAATATTATTTTCCATACTTTTCATTCTGTTTTTATGCGTGGGCGCAGCTCAGGCCCAGAATATTAACTCAACATCGGATTCAGCTCAAATCAGTGCTGATGAAAAGACATTCGATGCAATTCAAAACGGCATTGATGAGTCCAACGAGTCAGATGTTATAGTACTCAGCGGAGTCTATGCAGGTGACGGAAAAGCAATTTCAGTAAATAAGGCCGTAACCATTAGAGGAGATGGTGATGGGGCCAGATTGGATGCAAATTCAAAGTCAGGAATATTTGAGATTAAATGTGATAATGTCACTTTTGAAAATCTAATTTTTGCCTATGGAAAAAGCTCAGATTATGGAGGAGCAATTTATAATGCTGCAAATAATCTCAAAATTATAAACTGCCGTTTCATAGGTTGTGAAGCCATTTACGGTGGAGCAGTATATTCAACCGGAAGTAATGTATCCATTTCAGACAGTCAGTTCACATCCAACATTGCACATTACACCGGCGGTGCATTGGAGCTTGATGGAGCAGATAATTATGTGGACAACTGTAACTTCAAACTCAACATCGCATACCATGTCGGAGGAGCCGTTGCATGGGTTGGTGATAATGGAATTCTTTCAAATTCTGTTTTTACAAATTCAAAAAATAACCTTGATAAGGCAAGCCAGTTTGGTGGAGCGGTCGTATGGCTGGGAGATAACGGTCAGCTAATCAAATCATCATTTTTCAACAATTATGCTAAAAGATATGGATCTGCCGTTTATTGGAGCGGTTATAACGGAAGCTTCAACTACTGCATATTAAAGGATAATGATTATAACAGTGTCCCAGTATACTTTGGAAATCCTGATTTTGCCGGTTATAACTACTGGGGCTTGAATCTGAATTCAACACAATTTACTGAAAATAATTTAGTCTATTATGCCGATTCTTTCTGCCTTGCTCAAAATTGGGTCAATATACAATTAGAAAACAATACTCTGAATTTCACATTAAACGATGGAACTAACCTGGCAGAATATTTGCCTGATTATGAAACTGATTATGATGGTGTAAAGGTGCTGATTTCACATAATTTCTGTAAGATTAAGAAATCCGTTACTGTAACATGCTCCAATATGAATATTTACACAACAGTGGATTCAAATAAGGTCTATTATTTCAAAGTATTACTGAAAGACGTAGATAATAATCCATTATCATCAAAACTTCAAATCAATGTAAATAATAAGAACTATAATATAACAACCGATTCTAGAGGAATTGCAAACTTCAAACTAAATTTGAAGGTTCCTGATTCATATAAGATTTCAGTAGCTTTTAGTGGGGACGATGATTATAATGCATATTCCAAAACCGTCAAAATCACTGTCAAAAAACAGAAAACAGCATTAACAGTCAAGACAAAAACATTGAAAGTGAAATCAAAAAGCAAGTTTGTAAAGATTTCCCTAAAAAATCAGTTCAAAAAAGCGATTTCAAAAAAGACAGTCTATTTGACTATCAACAAGAAAACATATAAGACCAAAACAGACTCCAAGGGAATAGCCTCCTTTAAGGTTAACTTGAAAACTAAAAACACTTATAAATTCACTGCCAAATTTAAAGGAGATAAATATTACAATGCTGTTTCTAAAAAGGGTTATGTTAAAGTTAAATAATTAGTTATTACTTTGTAATGATTTTTATTTATTAAAAAAATAAGTAAATGGGGAGTGTCCGATAATTATTTGATTTTTTAAATCTCTCTTTCTTTATTTTATTTTCAAATCTACAATTATTTCATCCTCAATTATGAATTCTTTTATTAATTTATCAATAATATTTATATCTACTTTTCTATGTTTTGTTTTTTCTTGTTTTATTAAGTTTAAAATGGTTTTTAGCACATTAACGGTTGTATGTTTGTGTATTTTTTTAATGTTGTGTGTGATTGCGTATTGTGTTAATTCATCGTTTACTCTTTTTGTTCCTCTATTTTTTATTCCTCTGAAGTTTCTAGCCTCCAGTAAGGTTCCAAAGTTGCCTTCAGCATGTGAACCTCTTCCTGAATAAATTTCTTGACCCCAATCTGAATAATACATTTTTTTTGATTTCGTTGATTTCTGATTCGCATCGATCTTTGATTTTTCTTTTGGATTCTGTGGCGCATTTGTCCTGATCTGGACAGGTAAAACAATCATCTGTTCCGTAAACTTTATATTCTATGCCATTTTGCATATTATTGTTCATTCTTGTTAAAATTGACCCGTTTGGGCAAATATAACAGTCATTTTGCCAATCTTTAAAGAATTCAGGCTTTTCATGTTCTTCATCAATTTTTCTTTTTGATTTTTTCTTATTTTGTTTTTTTCTTTGTGTTTTCTTTTTTTCACGGCTTGCAGCTGCTCTATCAGGTATTATAATGGTGGTTGGTGAGTTATATATTTCTTTTAGACTTTTTATATGCCAATATCCATAATCTACTACAATTACATAGTTTTCTTTGCCTAATCTTTCGTTTAATTCTTTTACTGTGATTAATAATTCTTTTTTATCGTTGGGACTTTGTGTAATGTAATGTACGGCAATCATTCCATATTTGTCATCTATTCCTGCTTGTAAATTGTAATTGAAACCCCATTTTCCATCTTTATCTTGCATACTGTGTGCTTCGGGGTCTACAATGCTAATTGGTTGATTTCCTTTAACGTTTTCTTCCATGTGTTTGATTTTTAATAAGACTTTTTTTAATCCATTTTTTTGTTTAAAAATGGATTTTAAAAGATATATGCCTCCAGCACGAATTTTTTCTTTTAATTTCTTTAAAATAGGTTCTATTTCTTCTTTAAATTCATTATTATTGAAATATTTGTCGATTTTAAACCATAAACCATCATTGTCAGTTTCATGGCGATATTTTAGAATAAAATCTCTCAAATAATACAGTTGATTAGCATATAATCTCTTAAAATTATTGCAATAACCTTTAAGTATTGTACCATCATGATATATTACGTTTCCATTCATTAAACCAATTTTTAGTGAAAACTCTACAATAAATATGTCGAATTCATCAATTAAATAATTGTAGTCATTTAAAAATTCATTTATGCTGCTTTTTCCAGGTTTTTTACAATCCAAAATGAAATTGCAAGTTTCATCATTACGTGTCCACCATTTTTCCAAATCCCTACAACTTATAATCTTGTTTAAATGTCCCCATTGTACAAAGGGCAGCATAATATCTGTCGTATATATTCTAGGGCGACCTGGACTTTTATTTTCATAGAAAAGACTTGGATTTAATTCTTTAAATATTTCAGATAGATAATATAATGTATATAATTCGTGTGTTTTATCTATATTGTCTCCAGGATTCTTTAAAGTATAATAACTCTGACATGTAGTGTTCATTTTTAATTTCACCCATTATTTAATATTATTATACAACAAAAACAACAATATTTTAAAATTAATACTTTTTTAAAATCGAAAAAAATAAATTATATAAATCACAAAAAATAGTATTGTGAAGTGAATTTATTTTTGTTAATTTGTGTTGTTGTATGTTTAATAATTATGAATTCCTTCACATATAAAAATAACTCTTTTTATTTAAAAATAACTGAATATAATATGTTTACAGATGAAATAAACTCATTTAAATTAGAATTAAATATTTTAAATAGTGTTGTTGAATTTGATTATTTTGACTTAAATATGATGATAAAACAAATAAATTAAATTAATCTTCAATTAAATGGGTAAAAATATATTATTAGTGCTAATTTATGCAGGGAATTGATAAAATGAGCAATACTTTAAAAGATTCTCTGAAATCATTTATTAAAAGGCCTTAACTTATGATTTCAAATGAGTAAAAGTATTACTCAATTATCGGACAGTCCCTAAATGGAGTATTTAAACTCCACTTGTTGTTGAAATGGTTATATTTTCAGTATATAAGGGTGTTTGGGATGATACTGAATCAATAACTTTAATTTCTGCTTTAGCCGGTTGTTTTTGGTCGAAATACATTCCATCAAATGTATAAGTTTTTCCACTTTCGGGGTTTGCATCATTCCAACCTATTGTTGATTGAATAATCTTATCTTGACTATCGTAAAAGTTAATTGTAACTTCCAAATAATCAAATGTGGAGTCTACATGTATATCTCCAGAAACAGATCCGTCAAAATAACCGTAACCATCATTTTTAATATTTTGTGTAACGTTTCCAACGGTGATTGAGTTTTCAGCATTTATGTGATATAATGCTCCTCCAACTATTATAATTACAAAAATCAATACAACAGTTAAAACTGGAATTGCCCATAGCTTTTTGTTGTTTGCATAATATCCTTTAAAGTATAATGCTAAAATCGCAACAATTATAAATAACACTGCAGATATTTCACCAAAACGACCGATGAACATGAATACTAATGCTCCGGTTGCAATAAACTCGACAGCAGCAATTAGTGGTTCATCTAATTTTTCCATCAATACTATTCCAATAATGCCTCCAATAATGCCTAGAGCCATTGCAGCTAGAATATTGTCCCAACCAAAAAGCATTGGTGTTCCCAATCCTTCAGCGACTGATACAATAATTGCGATAATTGCTAATATTAAAGGTAACTTAGTGACAAATTCGCTGTTTCCTTTAGATTTAACTGTGTTTTGTGTAGGGGTTTCATTAAGTTTATATCCGCAAGATACACAGAATTCAGCATCATCATCTAGTTCCTGCCCACATTTTCTACAATATTGAACCATATTTTTTAACCTCCTTTAATATTTTATAATATTTTTTTAAAATTTAAATATTGTTATTATGCTATTATTAATTAGATTAAATGATATGTTTATTATTATAGGTGTTTTCAGCTTAAAATGTAGTCATAATTGATAAAAATTACTTTTGAAAAATATTGGTGTTTATTAGTGCTTGTTTTTTGATTTTATTATTAAGATTTATTATATGTGACAATTTAATTGTTTTTTTAATTTTTAAGTAAGATTTAATAATGTTTTGTTATAAAATTATTATTAAGCAATATTGATGTTGGCTTGTAATATTGTATGGAGTTGATTAAAATTTCAAATTTTAATGAAGATAGCTATGAGCAAGGACTTATTGAGTTATTTCATAATTTAGGGTATAATTATTATTCAGGTTATGATATTGAAAGGAATTATAAAAATCCTATATTTATGAATGATTTGGAAAATTTATACTTAATTAATGCTGATGAAAGTAGAGTAGCTATTGAAAGTGCAATCGAAAAAATACAAGACTTTGGAATTGGAAGGCTTGTTGATAAAAATGAAAAGTTCATGGATTACTTGCAGAATGGTGTTTCTGTTAATTATTGGGAAGATGGTGAAGAAAAAGCAACATTAATTAAATTAATGGATTGGGAAACTTTAGAAAATAACATATTCACTGTTATTAATCAGTGGACTATTGAAGAAAGAGAAGTAAAACGTCCGGATATAGTTGTTTTTATAAATGGATTGCCATTGGTAGTCATTGAATTAAAATCACCTGCAAGAGATAATACTGATGTATCTGAAGCATTTAATCAGTTACATAAATATATGAGAGTCATTCCGTCATTATTTAATTATAATGCATTTTGTGTAATGAGTGACATGGCAATATCAAAAGCAGGAACAATAACTGCTCCTGAAGATAGATTTATGGAATGGAAATCAACTGATGGAAGCTATGAATCAACAAGATTCGCTGATTTTAATACATTTTTTAATGGAATGTTTGAAAAAACAAGATTTATGGACATTTTGGAATATTTCACAGTCTTTTCAAAAGATGCTAAAAACAATATAAAAATCTTGGGAGCATATCATCAATATTTTGCAGTTAACAAAGCTGTCAAATCCACTTTAAAAGCAATTGAATCCAATGGGAAAGCAGGTGTATTTTGGCATACTCAGGGAAGTGGAAAAAGCTTATCCATGGTATTTTATGTTAAAAAACTCCTAAAAGAACTCAAAAGCCCAACATTTGTTGTCATAACTGATAGAAATGATTTAGACCAACAATTATATGAACAGTTTACAAAATGTTCTGATTTTTTAAGACAAACTCCAATTCAAGCAACAAGTAGAAAACATTTGACAGATCTTTTGAATAATCGTCAGGCTAATGGAATATTTTTCACAACAATGCAGAAATTTGAAGAGTCCACTGATGTTTTAACAGATAGAAAAGATGTTATTGTAATTTCTGATGAAGCGCACAGAAGCCAATATGGTCTTGAAGAGAAAGTTGATCCAAAAACTGGTGAAATAAAAATTGGGGCTGCAAGAAGAATTAGAAATGCACTTCCTAATGCAACATACATAGGATTTACCGGAACTCCAATTTCAAGAGCAGATAAAAGTACAAGGGAAGTATTTGGTAATTACATTGATATTTATGACATGACTCAATCAGTAGAAGATGGAGCTACTGTACCGTTAAGTTATGAAAGCAGAGTTGCTAAACTTCATTTGGATGAAACAATCTTGCAAAAAATTGATGAAGAATATGAGAAATTGGCTGAAGAAGCTGATGATTATAATATTTGGAGGAGTAAGCACGAATTAAGTAAAATGGAAAGTTTACTTGGAGCACCTGAGGTTATTGGAGACATATGTGAAGATATAATTTATCACTATGAAAATAATCGTCAATATGAACTTACAGGTAAAGCAATGATTGTGGCTTATTCAAGAGAAATTGCCATTAAAATGTATGAAAAGATATTGGAACTGCGCCCAGAATGGAATGAAAAAGTAAAAGTGGTCATGAGTGGTTCTAATAAAGATCCTGATGAATGGTATAAAATAATAGGGGATAAATCCTATAAAAAGCAACTTGAAAACAAATTCAAAAATGATGCTGATCCAATGAAAATAGCTATAGTAGTTGATATGTGGCTTACTGGATTTGATGTTCCTTCCCTTGCAACAATGTATGTATTCAAGCCTATGAAAGGACACAATTTAATGCAGGCAATTGCCCGTGTTAACAGAGTATTTAAAGGAAAAGAGGGTGGACTTATTGTTGATTATATAGGTATAGCATCAGCATTAAGACAAGCGATGAGTGAATACACCGATAGGGACAACAAAAACTATGGAGAAATGGATGTTGAAAAGGTAGCTTATCCAAGATTCCAAGAAAAACTTGAAATCTGCAGAGATTTATTTAATGGTTACGATTACTCCAAATTCTTTGAAGATAGCAATCTAGAAAGATCCAATGTAATAATTGGTGGTGTTAATTTCTTTGAGCATCCACTAATGGAAGATGAGAAAAAAGAATACATTAAGCAATCATTAATGCTTAAGCAGGCATTATCATTATGTAGAAGCGTTGCAAAACAAAAAGAAAGATTTGAAGCAGCATTCTTTGAATCAGTTAGGTCAGTTTTAGTTAAATTGAACTCTGATAGAAAACTGTCCTTTAAAGAAATCAATGAAAGGATTTCAGAACTACTAAAACAGTCAATTAAAAGTGAAGGTGTCATCAGCATCATTGATGTTGGGGATAAGATTTCATTATTTGACCCTGATTTCCTAGATAAGGTAGCTAGTATGAGAGAAGATAATTTAGCTATTAAAATCCTGCAAAAATTGCTAAGCGATCAAGTTAATGTCTACAAAAAAACCAATCTGGTTAAATCAGAAGAATTTTCTGAGATGCTTAAAAATACGATGGATAAATATATCAAAGGCAATATCAGTAATGAAGAGGTTATCCAGGAATTAATTAGAATGGCTGAATTGATTAAAAATGCACATCAAGAAGGAGATGAATTGGGATTAAATGAAGAAGAACTTGCATTTTACAATGCGATTGCTCTTCCAGATAATATTCATGATTTCTATGATGATAAAACATTAGTTATGATTACTCAAGAACTTACAGAAGCATTAAGAGCCAATAGAACTATCGATTGGCAGAAAAAAGAAAGTTCAAGAGCAAAAATGAGATTAATCGTTAAAAAACTTCTTAAAAAATATGATTATCCTCCTAAACAAAGAAAGGACGCGTTAGATAAAGTTATTGCGCAATGTGAATTATGGGCAGATGAGGCAGTGATATAATGGCAAAGGAAAATACATCAGAAATAGGTTTTGAAAAACAAATATGGGATGCAGCAGATGAACTTAGAGGTTCCATGGATGCATCAGAATACAAACATGTGGTATTGGGATTGATTTTTCTTAAATACTTGTCAGATAAATTTGAAGAAAAATACAATGAGTTAATTGAAGAAGGTGATGATGAAGAGGATAGAGATGAATACATTGCAGAAAACATATTCTTCGTACCGCCAGAAGCTCGTTGGAATGTTATTGCAGATAATGCTCACTCTTCTGAAAATGGTAAAATCATTGATAATGCAATGAAATTAATTGAAGATGAAAACGATTCTCTTAAAGGAATCCTACCAAAGACATTTGCCCGTGATGAACTAGACAAAAAGAAACTAGGTGAAGTAATCGATATCTTTACAAATGTCCAAATGTCTAAAAAAGGAGATAAAACTGACATATTAGGACGTACTTACGAATACTGTTTAAGTATGTTTGCTGAAACCGAAGGTAAAAAGGCAGGAGAGTTCTACACTCCAGCTTGTGTTGTAAAAACATTGGTTGCAGTCCTAAAACCGTATGACGGAAGAGTATATGATCCTTGCTGTGGATCTGGAGGAATGTTTGTTCAATCCAAAAACTTCATAGAAAACCATAGTGGAAACATAAACAATCTGTCTGTTTATGGTCAGGAATCAAATCCCACAACATGGAAAATGGCAAAAATGAATTTAGCTATTCGTGGAATCGAAGCAGATTTGGGAGAACATCAGGAAGATACCTTTTTAAATGACTTGCATAAAACTCTTAAAGCGGATTTTGTAATGGCTAATCCACCATTCAACCTTAAAAAATGGGGTCAGGAACAACTGCAAGATGATTTGAGGTGGAAATATGGAATTCCACCAAAAGGAAATGCAAACTTTGCATGGATGCAACATATGATACATCACTTGTCACCAAAAGGAAAAATAGGTCTTGTTTTGGCTAATGGTTCATTGTCATCAACTACTTCTGGTGAGGGTAAAATAAGACAAGCTATTGTAGAAGATGATTTGGTAGAGTGTATTGTTGCATTGCCTACACAATTGTTTTATACTACTGGAATACCAGTCTGTTTATGGTTCTTAAACAGAGATAAAAAGCAGAAAGGTAAGACTTTATTTATTGATGCTCGTGAAATGGGAACAATGGTTTCCAGGAAATTACGTGAGTTAACTGATGAAGATATTGATTTAATTGTAGATACTTTTACTAAATTTGAAGAAGGAAGTTTAGAAGATGAAAAAGGATTCTGTAAAGTCAGTGATTTAGAAGAAATTAAAAAACATGATTTCATCTTAACTCCAGGTCGTTATGTTGGATTTAAACCAGAAGAAGATGATGGAATACCATTTGAAGAAAAAATGAAAACATTAACCGCAGAACTTGGTGAGCTATTTAAAGAGTCAAATGAACTTGAAGATAAGATTCGTCAAAGTTTAAAGGAGATTGGTTTTGAATTCTAGATTTGAATTTAGGATTTTTGGTTAAAAAGGAGTGGTAAATTTGAGTTTAGATTCAAATTATTCTATAAAAGAAATTAATGAACTTTGTGAAATAAATAGTTCCAATTATTCCAAAAAAGATAATTGGGATTTTATAAATTATTTGGATACAAAAAATATCATTTAAGGTGAAATAAATGAAATTCAATTGTTTGATCCATATTATGACAAAGTACCAAGTAGAGCAAAAAGAAAAGTCAAAATAGATGATATAATAATTTCAACTGTTCGACCAAATCAGGAACATGATGGAATGATAAAGATTAAAATAGATAATTTTTTAGTTTCAACAGGTTTTTACAACATTAACTGTTGATAAAACTCAAGCAAAACCTGAATTTATTTATTATTATATTACTCAAAAATATATAACTGAGTCATTACAAACAATCGCTGAGCAAAGTACAACATCTTATCCTTCTATTAAACCATCTGACATAGGTAATTTACTTATTGAATTGCCTCCTCTTGAAATTCAAGAAAAAATTTCTCAAATTATCACTTCCATTGTAAATAAGATCACTGTGAATAAAGAAATAAATAAAAATTTACTTCAATTATCAAAGGTTATTTTTAAAAATTGGTTCGTTGAGTTTGAGCCATTTGATGGTGTTCAACCTGATGATTGGAAGACATGTGCTCTTGAAGAGGTATGTGATTTGAATGCTGGAGGGGACAAACCAGAAGTTGTTTCAGATGAAATAACTGAATCATGCATTTATCCAATATACTCTAATGGTTTAGATAATGAGGGATTATATGGATATACTAATCATGCTAAAATATTTGAAGAATGTGTTACAGTATCCGCAAGAGGAACAATCGGTTTTGTTTGTCTTCGTCATACTCCTTATGTCCCAATTGTAAGATTAGTATCAGTAATTCCAAAAAAGGAGTTTATTTCTGCTAAATATCTTTATTTATTTTTAGATCGGTTAAATATCATGGGAACTGGTACAACACAACAACAGTTAACAATTCCTGATTTTAAGAAAACAGAGATATTAGTTCCAACATTAGATGTTATTGAAGGTTTTACTAATCATTTAAATCCATTATTTGAAAAAATATGGATACAAGAAGAAGAAATAAAAAAATTATCTAAATTAAGAGACACATTACTTCCGAAGTTAATGTCTGGTGAAATTGATGTCTCAAAGATAAATTGTGATTAGAATAACGGTTGTTACTGTTATTCTTCTTTTTATATTTTTAATTTAAAAATAGTTATTCGTTCTTATTTTTTGAATTCAGCATTAATTTGTGCTTTATTTATATTAATAATAACATTGTTATATTGATATTGTGTAGAATTTTAAGAAGTATAAACAATAATCTAACCAATAAATTTCCTATGAGCTATTTTCACATTGCTCTGGTTTACCATGGCATATTGCATTGTTGTATCAATTTGAACATGACCTAACAATTTCTGAACTTGTTCTATTGGCATTCCCTTATCAATTGCATTTGTGGCCATTGTTCTTCTAAATTTATGTGGATGTACTTTATTTATGTTACATTTCTTTCCTAGTTCTCTTAATCTTGTTTCAACTCCACTAATTCCTAATCTATTATATGGACTATTTAGCGATACAAATAATGCTGGATTTTCATCTATTCTTGATTGTAAATATTCGATTAAATGTATTTTTGTTCTAGCGTCAAAATAAACAACTCTTTCACTTTCTCCTTTTCCAAATACTATACATTCTCTTTCATAAAAGTTTATATCTTCAATATTCAGCCTTACTAGTTCACCAACTCTTATTCCAGTTGATGTTAATAGTTCAACCATTGCTAAATCTCGTATTTCTTTGCAATTATCTCTTAACACTTCTAAATTTTCGTCTGTTAAAACTTCTTTGACGACTCGTCCTGTTTTTACTCTGTGAATTCTTCGAACTGGATTTTTTAGGATATAGTCTTCATCTTCAAGCCATGAAAAGAAACTTGAAAATATTCTTCTAATGTTATCTATTGTTGTTTTTGATGAGTTTTTTTCATTTTTGTGATCAAAGAGATATTTTCTCAAATCATCGGTGTTGATGTTGTAAACTTGCTTTTTAATTTTTGATAACATTTTTTCGATTGTGGATTTGTAATAGGCAATCGTTTTTTCAGAACATCCTTCAACCTGTTTGGCAGATAAGAACAGGTTTAACAATTTAAAATTATCCACTTCATTTAATTCATTATTATTATCAATCACATCTATATCCTTCAGTGAATTTAAAAGGGAATTTGTTAATTTAATATACTGTCCGGAATTTAGGTAGGGTTTCATTTGGTTTTGAATTTTTGAAATAATTTTTGTTTTAATATAATCACCTTTTGTTGTTATTCAAATTGTTATAGTGTGGTGATGGCTGGATGAATTTTCATTCATCCTCAAGAAAATCAATTTTAAATCCATAAATTATGTCATTCATTAAAACTCCGCTTCAACGGTTCTTTTCCATCAAATCCTCAACTTGAAAACTGTAACCTCGATTTACTTTTTTAAAATCTCATTTCTCTAGCAGTATTCATCTATTGGTAAAAATACCAATAGTAAGTGATAGCCAAATAAAAAAAGCCATCTAAGAACACTGCAACCAAAACCACACCCCCTAATGAGGAATTTTGTTAGTTGTTTAGTTTGTATATTCATTTAATTACCTCATCTTTATTTTGAAATTTTTATCAATTCCAGAGATATATAGTTTATTACTTTTTATATAAAAAGTATTACATTATTTCAAAATACTAAAATTTAAATACTGATTAATTTAATATAATATTAGTTGTTTGAGTTTGGTCATTTAATTTCCAAATTCTTTTAATAAAAGGTTTAGGATTCATTTTCCTAATCTTTTTATTAATCTTGTTTTATTATAACTTAGTTTCATTGATAATTGTTTTTTTAATGATTTTTAGATATTAGTGAAATAGTTTATAATTAAGGATTTAAAATAAATGAAATCACAATTTATCTTTGAGACATCAATCTCACCAGACATCAACTTTGGTAGCAATGCATCTCTTAATTTTTGTAATTTCAATATTTCTTTATTATTCCTAATTATTGAGGAACGCATACTCTTAAATGTATTGGAATAATTCAATAACTCTTCAGAAATAGGACATTTAAGATTTAAAACTAATCCTTTATCTGTATGAGGAATTGCTGAACCAGTTGTGTTATCCGATATGAATTTTTCTGATTGTTTAAGAAATTGATAAACTATCTCAAGATATTTTTCTTCAACATCTAATTTAGCTAAAGTAGATCCCACAAGTCCTGATTTTCCATAAAATAGTTTTCCTGAACTTGCACCGTCCATTACCATCAATATATCATATTCATTAACTAAAATTCCTTTTTCATCATATGCATACATTTGGCTTTGATTTGATAATACATCAATAGTCAAATAATCTAAATAATTTGATTGAGGATAATCTGAAATTTCTTTAGGTTTTTTACCTTTAATAAATTTACAACATTCCTCCAATTCCAAAAATTCATTATTTTTTTCTATGAGATTATTGAAAATAATTGAAGATAATCTGGTTAAATTTTTATTTTGCAATTTACATAATTCAATCTTACGGTCAAACATTTTAATAAATTCCGCAATCTTATTTTGAGTTTGTAAATTAGGTAAATTAATATCTAACTCTTTTATAATCTTCGTTGTTAAACTTCCACGAGTA
>JAFUCN010000033.1 GCA_017459665.1 Methanobrevibacter sp.
TGTTTTCGCATTAAAAGCTCCTGCTGCTGATCTACATTTCTTTGACGATGAAGGAAAAGCATTATACACAGATGCATCAGGTCTTCCTTATTTCAGTGAAATGGATTCATATTATAACTACAGGTTGACTGACGATTATGTGGATCATGGTTATGCGGGAGATGAAATGGTAAATGATACTGCATGGGATATGCATCGTAATGCTCCTGATGGTTTTCAAGTTAATTATGAGTTGGGAATTGTATATGTGACTTCATGGTTACATGATGTGGCCAATAATTTCTTCGGAATGAACATGTCAGTTAAGGAAGTTGCATTTTGGGCTGGAGCAATTATTTCAACACTAGCAGTAATACCAGCATTTATATTTTCAAGAAGACTTACAAACGATTATGGAGCAATTGTTGCAACTATAATCATCGCACTTGCTCCGAACTATTTCGCACACACATTCCCGGGATTTTTCGATACAGATATGTTCTACTACATATTCTCACTCCTATTTGTATTCTTCTTTGTTGAATCAATAAGAAGTAACAACTGGATTTGGAAAATCGTATTTGCTATATTGTCCATTATTTCCGTTGGAATCTTTTCAGTTCAATGGTCTGGATGGGTCTTTTATGTTGCAATGATGGGATTCTTTGCAGTAATATACCTGATTGTAACATTTGTTTTCAATGTTGATGAAGACAGAGACCAATACGGCAATGTCGTTGAATGGTTAGTGCACAACAAGGAATTCCTATCCATCATTGCAATTGGTGTAATTGCATTTATCGGACTTGCAGTATTTAGAGGAGTCGATGGAGTAATCGGAATCTTTGGAAGCGTATTTGGATTGTTAAACTTACAATCTGCATCTGTTGTTGTAGGAGGATTCCCTAACGTACTTATTTCCGTTGCAGAGATGCAAATGCCAGCAATGCTAGGTGCAGGAATGACTTCCATGTTTTTAGCAAACACCAACGGATTCATAAACGGTATCGGTGGTATTGCAGTATTTTTCGCAGCATTGGTTGTATTATACATCCTTGTTACAAGAGCATGGAAATACAGAAATGTCAGACAAAAACCGGTGGAAGCTAAACCTGAAAAAGGTAAAAGATTATCCGCTGCTGAAAAACTTGACAACAGTCGTAAATTCAAATTATCTCTTGCTGATTTGAAATTCGGTGGAGACAATGAAATACTTGCAAGCAAAAGATTAACAGTATTATATGCAACATTATTCGTTGTATGGGTAGTAGTAACCGCTCTTGCAGTATCCCGTGGTTCAAGGTTCATTACCACAATCGTTTTACCATTCGGTTTACTAGCAGGCATATTTGTAGGATACGCTTGTGATTACATCAAAAACAGACTCAACAACGACAAATGGTTAACTGTTGCAGTGATTTTATGTGCATTTCTAGCAGCTGTACCGGTAGCTACAATCAACACAACCTATGGTATTATATTATTTGTTGTAATTGCAGCAATCGGACTTGCTTCAATATACTTGCTCAAAGACAACTCAGCTGACAAAAACCATGTTCCGCTCAAAAAACATATTTTGATAATTGCTTTAGTGATTGCATTAATCACTCCAAGTATTGTTGGCGCATGGCAGACTTCAGAAAACGTTGTTCCAGGTACAAACGACTACATGTGGAACGCAATGGAATGGATAGATGAAACCCAACCGGATGATACAGTAATCACATCCTGGTGGGACTTCGGTTACCTCTTCGAAGTTGCTGCAGACAGACAGGTAACATTCGACGGAGGTTCTCAGTCAGGGGAACGTGCTTTCTGGCTGGGTCAGGCGATGACAACTGATAATTTGGAACTATCTGCAGGAATATTCAGAATGCTTGATTCAACAGGTACAAAAGCTGACGATTATCTTGTAAACGTCACAGGAGAACCTGGTAAGGCTACTGATATCCTTATTGATATATTGCCTAGAACATCAAGCAACGCCCAAAAGGTATTGCAGTCCAAGTATGACTTAACTGCAGATCAGGCAAAAGACGTAGTCAAACTCACACATCCTAAAAACCCAAGACCTGTAATATTTGTCGCATCCTCAGATATGCTTCAAAAAGCAGGCTGGTGGAGTTACTTCGGTGCATGGGACTTTGACAACCAGACTTCTGAAAACTACAACTACTACGTGCCATATGATTCAGCTAAAGTTGCAGCCGGCCAGTCAGGCAAGGTTCAATTATTAGAAGATCAGGGCATGACCGTAAATGCAGTAATTGAAAGAGGTTCCGGTAACAACACAACCGAAGCACATGTCGAATCAGTATACACAGATTCCGGCGAGCCAATCAAAGTCAACGGTACTGACTACAACCCTCTTAAAGCATCCAGATTAATCTTAATCGAAGACGGATACATCATGAAAAACGAATCCATCAAAGGTGCTAAAGACGGTAACTACACCTTATTCCTCATGGGCCAGAACAATGAGTACACTCCAATATTAATAGATGAGAAACTTGAAAACTCAATGTTTACTCAACTTTATCTTTTAGGTGGAGCAAACCAAAACATATTTGAGCCTGTGCATTCTGAAAACGGTGTAATGCTATTTAACGTAAACTTTGACAATACCAAAGCAGGTAGTTAATTCTACCTCACTTTTTTTATTTTTTTTAAACTTGTATATTTTCTAGAAATTTATTACAAATAATACTTTTATGCTTTATTTTTTTAAAATAAACTAAATTAATTATTTTTTTTATTAATTATGAGACATTTCGTTTTCTAAAATAGGTAAGATAAAAGCCTACACTCACTTTGATGTAACTTATCATCCACAAATCATTAAAACAAAAACAATAAACAAGCAGAAAGATTTAAGTATAATCCGCGATAAACTATCTAACAACAAAAAATTAACAGATTTAGAATGCTCATTGCTGATAGCACTACCCTTATTTGAGCTTAAAGAGAGTGAATCGGAAATTACAGAAGAGATTTGCACATATATCACAGACAAAAAGCACTGTATTCCTGATGATATACTTGATGAGATTGTTGTTGCAATGTATCTAAATATTGTTGAATACATTGATGATGAAAAACAGGATGAATTAATGGAGATGATTGATATGGTAGAA
>JAFUCN010000034.1 GCA_017459665.1 Methanobrevibacter sp.
ATTTCTGTAATTTCTTCGTCAATCCCCAATACTTTTAATATATGAATCAGGAAATGCATGAAACAGAATTTAAGAAATACATCTCTGTTTTTTACTGTCTCTACAGACAAAATATCACAACCTTAAACTTTAATTAAACATATCAATATTGGATTTAAAGGTTTATAAATTCTTTGATATGAGTTTAAAGCAATATTTTAGTGATAATATTAAAAAATAAGTTCATTACAATATTGTTTTAAAA
Source organism: Methanobrevibacter sp. (assembly GCA_017459665.1). Taxonomy (GTDB): domain Archaea; phylum Methanobacteriota; class Methanobacteria; order Methanobacteriales; family Methanobacteriaceae; genus Methanocatella. Next base: position 245 of record JAFUCN010000034.1, read on the forward strand.
TTATAAAAAAGTAAAAGAGAATAAAATCTCTTCAAAAAAATATTAGTTAACATCCGAAAAAATCATCCATCAATCACGATTGATTTTTAATAACTTAATCTATTTTTAGAAAATGGATTGTTTTCATAATAAATGTCTCTATACAATACTCTTTTGATGGTTAAATTAAAAAAAATAATTAATTTTATTTGTTTTTTAAAAATAAAGCATAAAAAGTAGTATTTCAATTGTAATAAATTTCTAGAATATATACAAGTTTAAAAAAAAATAAAAAAAGTGAGGTAGAATTAACTACCTGCTTTGGTATTGTCAAAGTTTACGTTAAATAGCATTACACCGTTTTCAGAGTGCACAGGCTCAAAGATGTTTTGATTTGCTCCACCTAAAAGATAGAGTTGAGTAAACATTGAGTTTTCAAGTTTCTCATCTATTAATATTGGAGTGTACTCATTGTTCTGGCCCATGAGGAATAAGGTGTAGTTACCGTCTTTAGCACCCTTGATGGATTCGTTTTTCATGATGTATCCGTCTTCGATTAAGATTAATCTGGATGCTTTAAGAGGGTTGTAGTCAGTACCGTTGACCTTGATTGGTTCACCGGAATCTGTGTATACTGATTCGACATGTGCTTCGGTTGTGTTGTTTCCGGAACCTCTTTCAATTACTGCATTTACGGTCATGCCCTGATCTTCTAATAATTGAACCTTGCCTGACTGGCCGGCTGCAACTTTAGCTGAATCATATGGCACGTAGTAGTTGTAGTTTTCAGAAGATTGGTTGTCAAAGTCCCATGCACCGAAGTAACTCCACCAGCCTGCTTTTTGAAGCATATCTGAGGATGCGACAAATATTACAGGTCTTGGGTTTTTAGGGTGAGTGAGTTTGACTACGTCTTTTGCCTGTGAAGCTGTCAGGTCATACTTGGACTGTAATACCTTTTGGGCATCACTGGATGTTCTTGGAAGGATGTCTATTATGATATCTGTTGCCTTACCAGGTTCACCGGTGATGTTTACAAGATAATCGTCAGCTTTTGTACCTGTTGAATCCAGCATTCTGAATATTCCTGCAGATAGTTCTAAGTTATCGGTTGTCATTGCCTGACCCAGCCAGAATGCACGTTCACCTGTCTGGGAACCCCCATCGAATGTTACCTGTCTGTCTGCAGCAACTTCGAAGAGGTAACCGAAGTCCCACCATGATGTGATTACTGTATCATCAGGTTGGGTTTGATCTACCCATTCCATAGCGTTCCACATGTAGTCGTTTGTACCGGGAACAACGTTTTCGGAAGTCTGCCATGCACCGCAGATGCTTGGAGTGATTAATGCAATCACTAAAGCTATGATTAAAACGTATTTTTTGATTGGAACATGGTTTTTGTCAGCTGAATTGTCTTTGAGTAAGTATATTGAAGCAAGACCAACAGCAGCAATTACAACGAATAATATAATACCATAGGTTGTGTTGATTGTTGCCAGTGGCACAGCTGCCAAGAATGCACATAAAATCACTGCAACAGTTAACCATTTGTCGTTGTTGAGTCTGTTTTTGATGTAATCACAAGCGTAGCCTACAAATATTCCTGCTAGTAAACCGAATGGTAAAACGATTGTAGTAATGAACCTTGAACCACGGGATACTGCAAGAGCGGTTACAACTACCCATACAACGAATAATGTTGCATATAATACTGTTAATCTTTTGCTTGCTAAAATTTCATTGTCTCCACCGAATTTCAAATCAGCAAGGGACAGTTTGAATTTACGACTGTTGTCAAGTTTTTCAGCAGCGGATAATCTTTTACCTTTTTCAGGTTTAGCTTCCACCGGTTTTTGTCTTACGTTTCTGTATTTCCATGCTCTTGTAACAAGGATGTATAATACAACTAATGCTGCGAAAAATACTGCAATACCACCGATACCGTTGATAAATCCGTTGGTGTTTGCTAAAAACATGGAAGTCATTCCCGCACCGAGCATTGCAGGCATTTGCATCTCTGCAACGGAAATAAGTACGTTAGGGAACCCACCAATTACCTGTGAAGCGGATTGCAAGTTAAGTAAGTTGAGTACGCTTCCAAAGATTCCTAAAACTCCGTCAACTCCTCTAAATACTGCAAGTCCAACAAATGCTATTACACCAATTGCTATGATTGAGAGAAATTCCTTGTTGTGCACCAACCATTCAACGACATTACCGTACTGGTTTCTGTCTTCATCAACATTGAAAACAAATGTTGCAATTAAATATATTACTGCAAACATTCCCATTAATGCAACATAAAAGATCCATCCTGTCCATTGAATGGAAAAGAGTCCGATTGAAATTACAGATAATATTGCAAATACTACTTTCCAAATCCAGTTGTTGCTTCTAATTGATTCAACAAAGAAGAATATGAAAAATAGCGGTGCTATATAGTAGAACATATCTGTATCGAAAAATCCTGGGAATGTGTGTGCGAAGTAGTTCGGAGCAAGTGCAATGATAAGGGTTGCCACAATTGCCCCATAATCGTTTGTAATTCTTCTAGAAAAGATAAATGCCGGAATTACACAAAGTGTTGAAATGATTGCTCCGGTCCAGAATGCAACTTCCTTAACTGACATGTTCATTCCGAAGAAATTGTTGGCTACATCCTGAAGCCATGAAGTCACATATACAATGCCCAGTTCGTAATTTATCTGGTTACCGTCAGGAGCATACCTGTGCATATCCCATTCACTACCATTTACCATTTCATCTCCTACATAACCGTGATCTACATAATCGTCAGTCAACCTGTAGTTATAATATGAATCCATTTCACTGAAATAAGGAAGACCTGATGCATCTGTGTATAATGCTTTTCCTTCATCGTCAAAGAAATGTAGATCAGCAGCAGGAGCTTTTAATGCGAAAACA
>JAFUCN010000035.1 GCA_017459665.1 Methanobrevibacter sp.
AAAAGTGTTGTTGTTGACTATACTGGTGACAATAACTACTACAGCAATACCAAGACCGCCAAATTCACAGTTAACAAAGCAAATCTCAATTTAATTGTCCAGACCAGTGATATTAAGATAGGACAAGACGCAATCATTAGTATTCCTCTTCCAGCAAATGCCGGAGGAAGCCTAAACATAAACGGTGAAATAATAAGCGTTCCAAGTGATGGTAATGTGTCACACAGCATCTCTAATTTGGCTTTGGGAACTCATGAAATCACAGTAACTTATACTGGTGATAATTACAATAGTGTTTCTCGATTTGTTAATGTTACTGTCAGTGATTATGATCCATCCCAATGGGGTCTTAGTGGTTATGACGGTCAAAACACTGCTAAATCAAACTACACTGCAACTGCAAATGGTAACCTAGCACATACAATATCAATTAACAAGGAAATTGTCAGTGATTTATTCATTGATTCCAACGGCAATTTAATATTAACCACTTCTGATGGTATTTATTCATTTAATGGTAATAGTCAAAACTGGGTTTTCGGCGGTGTTAATTTCACTGGTGTTGCTGTTAGCCGTGATTTGATAATTGCTCCTAAATCAAGCGACACACTATACTTCATAAACCAAACCACCGGTGAGAGATACGGAACATCCAATATATACCAAGGTTCAAGTCTCTATGCTCCAGTAGTTGATAGTAATGCCTGTTTGTATATTGTTAGTGAGTATCAGGTTTCATCTGAGGGTTATAATCTTGTTGTTGTTCCGTTTGGTTTGTGGAGGGCTGGTGGCAGTCCAACATTAATAAGTCTTGGTGACGTTAAACCGGTTGCAAGCCCAACAGTTGGTAGTGATGTTATTGCTGTTTTATGCGAAAACAAATTGGTCATCATTGATGCTAAGGATTTAAAAGTAACTTCCATCAAATCAGGTAACTACGGTGATGTCAGGCCTGTTGTTGGTGATGGTGGAATTATTTATGCTGTTTTGGATGGTAATGTTGTTGCTTATGATGCTTCTGGTGCTCAGTTATGGCAGACTGCAATTCCTGAAAAAGCAAACACACTAGCATTGGATAAAGACAATGGACTATACACAGTCAGTTCCCAAGGCGAATTATACAAACTTGATTTATTGAGTGGTAGTGCTTCTAAATTGTCTGATTTGAAAGTTACATCAGGGTTATTAATTGATTACGATGGAAATATTTATTTCGGCAGTGATAATACATTATATGCAATTTCTTCCAATGGTAAAACATTATGGAAATCAATAACTTCATCCAATATCGTTGGAAATCCTGTAATGGATAAAGCAGGTAACATTTATGTAAAAACTGCTAATAACCAAGTTGTTTCATTTAACCGTGCTGATTTGACAAATCCTAATTTAAACGTTGAAATTAAGGACAAACAATTGACAATCACATTAGATAGTCAGGCTACTGGTGATGTGAGATTTGCTATCAACAATGTTAATTATGTTGAAAATGCTGAAAATACCATTACAAAATCATTGGACTTAACTCCGGGCAGTTACAGCATCAAGGTTTCATATTCCGGTGATAATCGTTTCTACAATGCGGTTAAGATTGTTGATTTTACAGTAAAAACAAGTAACATTGAAGTCAATAAGGTCACAGACATGGCTGATTACATTTCAAACAGCAACGGATCCAATTTCGATATCAGTTTACCTGCTGATGCCAAAGGTAACCTGACTTTAACTGTTAAGGACAACACTTACGTGAGAAGTCTTGTTGATGGTAAGGCAAGTATTATTGTTTTAGGCCTGCCGGCAGGAACATACAATGCTACTTTAACTTATTCAGGTGACGGAGAATACGACAAGATTACCAAAGTTGTTTCATTCACTGTTACAGAAGAGTCTTCCATTCGCATAATATATGACGGCAAGTCCACTTTTTCTGTTGGTCTTCCGGATGATGCAACAGGAACCCTGACAGTAACTATTAATGAAGATAGCTACACAAGTCAGTTATCCAACGGTTTTGCTAGCATCATTTTAAGGGATTTGGGGACTGGTGAGTACAATGCAACTGCAGTTTACTCAGGTGATGACATGTACAGTTCAATAACACAAAACGAAACTGTAACCATTCAAAAACCGGTTTTAACAGCCAAAAATCTATCAGTATTATATACTGCAGCTGCAACATACACAGTCTATGTAACTGTAAACGGCCTTCCAGTAGCAAACAAAGCTGTTACATTCACAGTAAACGGCGTTAAATCAACTGCTAACACTAACGCTAACGGTTATGCTTCAGTTAAGGTTTCACTTCCTCCAAAAACCACAGCATACAAGCTCACCGCAAGCTATAGAGAAACTACAATTTCAAACACAATAAAAGTTTCAAGCATAATAACCGCCAAAAACGTGAATGTTAAAAAATCAGCAAAAACACTTAAAATCAAGATAACTTTAAAAAAAGTAAACAACAAATATTTAACCAACAAGAAAGTTACCTTGAAAATCAGCGGTAAAACAATCACAGCAAAAACAAACAAAAAAGGTGTTGCAACATTTACCGTTAAGAAAAACATTTTAAGTAAGCTCAAGGCAGGTAAAAGCTACAAATACCAGGTGACTTACTTAAAGGACACAGTCAAAAAAACCTTAAAAGTTAAAAAATAGAGATAACCTCTCTATTTCTTTTATTTTTTAAAATAAAAGTTTTTCATATTTATCATATAATCTAAAACTGACAGGGAGGTGATATGAATAAGAATCAGATTGATATTGGGATTATTGGTGTTAATGTTTTTGATTTCTGGCGTATCGGCACAGGATAACTTGACTGATGCATGTCAAGTGCCTGCTATACCTGATAGTCCAGACACTCCAGATTTGATTGCAAATGAAACGATTTATGTAAACTCAGATAATATCGACACATATTTTAAGGATAATACCTTAAGCAGCAATTATGACAACAAGATTTTCATCTTTGAAGGCGAATTTGACAATCTTGAAAAATTGACTGTCAGTGCATCCAACATTACAATCAAAGGCGATGGTGCATCGCTTAAAAATACGGTTTTCGACATTGAATCAGATAATGTAACATTGGATAGTCTCAAGTTTGATTTGGATTCTAGTTTTGATGCAAATGACGGAGCAGCAATATTGTTCAGCGGTGATAATCCAAACTTTAATAATCTGGATATTAACTATATTGTGCCATTGAATGTTGAAGCCTACGGTTTTTATGGTGTAGGGTCTAAAGGCTCTTCTAAAAACCTTAAAATCACAAATTCAAAAGTCAATTTTGAAGGCCACAACAACAATGTTCTGGATTACAACTGTGCGGTTAAAATCATCAATTATGATGACTCGCAGATGATAAACAATACAATTAATACTCACCTCCCTCTAAAGGACGTTAATCACGGATCTTTTGGTGCAACACTTGATTCAGATTATGTCCTGTCTGTTGGTGTTGAAAACTGCAATAACTTCCTGTTTGAAAACAATCAGATTACCACTGATGTCAACTACAGGTCCGATACACAGTATCCGACTCTTGACGCATTGATGATAAGCAAGTGTGACAATTCAACGATTATAAGAAATTCGATTTATATGGTTGATTTTGTTACAAGTCCGGGCGTTGACAATTACCTTTATGGAATAGATATCTACAATTTGAATAATCTGACTGTCGCTTCAAATACGGTTTCAATTATTACAACCGGTGGTAAGCTTTCAGCGGGAACTGCATACCCAATCCAGATTACCGGACCAATCAGCAAGGTGAACATTACAGGCAATGACCTGTATTCCTTTTCCAACGGTCCGAATATTGGAATCTACTCCCAGAACTATTACGGCAGCACTGATTTGTCAATAACAAATAACAAGATTAATGTCACAGGTCTTGCTGGAACCCATGAATGGGCTCTGGTTTCAGGTATTGAAACCCAGGATTCAAGCTCATACATTGCAAACAATACAATTGAGGTTCACAGTGTCGCACCGGTCAGCATTAACGACAATATTTATGGAGTAAGTTACAGGCAGTCAACTGCCGGAGACCATAAGTATGATATTCATGACAATACCGTTTTCAGTGACGGTTTCAAGTCTGTTTATCTTTTGACTTCAAAAGATTCCAGTGTTTCAAATAATCTGTTGGTATCATACAATGACAAGGCCAAAAACGGTTATGACGGTTTCGAGTATCAAAATCTTGATTATCACAGCAACATAAACTTTGAAAACAATCAGGTCATAAGGGCTTTTGACTATTTTGCACGCCAGAACAACAATGTCGAAAGCAATGACAAGTACACATATTCAAAGCCGGCAAATGACAATCATATTTCAAATGATATTGATGCACATTCAATTGCTCCTTCAAACAATCCTTCCCAATACTCATATAATCCTTTAATTCAAGGATCAGATGATTTTGCATATACTATTGTTCTTTTTGATGTGTCTGGTGCAGATAACTCAAATGAGGGCGATCAATCCGAAGGCAAATCAGGTTCAAATAAAAATAATGGCATAGGCAAGAGGGACATATCCTCAAGCAATGGTGGGAGTATGGATTTTGCCTCCAACAGTACGGATTCAACTCCGTCAACAGAAGGAAATCAGCCTTTAAATCCTGATTCCAATTCCGCTCAGGGTGGGGATGCAAGTGTTAAAAAAGCATTTGAACTGGAAAAGTTAGCAGAAAACACAAGCTTTATTCCGTCAATTGGCTATATCATTCTTGCAATGATATTATTGATTGTGGGATACAGATACAAAAATTCAGATTTCAACTAAATAGTCCTTTTCAAGGACTATTGACTTATTTTTTAGTAAATTTTATATTATTATTAAAACATACCTTAAAATATTATCAGTAAATTTGAGGTATGATTTTGAAATTCAATAAAATAATCTTATTAGTTTTAATATTGGCTGTTGCCATATCTTTCAGCACAGTCAATGCAAGTGAACTTAATAATTCGACCTTGACGGATTCTTCGCAAAGCATAATATATGTTGATGCTTTAGGAGATGATTTGAATGATGGGAGCATAGCACATCCTGTCAAAACCCTAAACCAGGCATTGAATAAATCTTCAGACGGCACAACAATACTTATAGGTGACGGGATATATTCCGGTGAAAATAATTCTAAAATCGTCTTGAATAAATCCGTAAGTATTGTCGGGGCTAAAAATACTACTTTTGACGGTTTAGGACAAAATCATATCCTCATAATTACTGATAATGCGAAAGTCACATTAAAAAACATTAATTTTATAAATGCATATAAATCACAGACATCATTTGGGGTCAACTATAACCAGAATGTTTATGGTGCTGCAATAGAGATTAAAAGCGCTGAAGTTTCAATCGATGGCTGCAGATTCGAAAACAACATAATCAATTATCAAAATTTGAATGTTTTCGGCGGTGCCATCAGCAATTTTGGTAACCTGACAATTACAGATTCCCTATTCAAGTCAAACGTTGCAAGGGCAACTTCAGGACTATTTTCATTTGGTGGTGCAATCTACAATAAGGCAATATTGACCATTAATTCAACAGTATTTTCAGATTCTTTAGGTGATAACTATGCTTATGGTGTTGGTATTGCAAACGACGGTGATTTGACAATTTCAGCTTCAACTTTTAAAAATTTAAAATCATCACAGGAGTCAAGGGGATCTGCAATCTACAATACTGGTAATCTTACACTTGCTGATTCAGTTGTTGAAGACAATTCAATTGCCAAGTCAAATTTCCAGTATATCTATGGTGCAGTTTACAACTCAGGAAAAATGATTGCTTATAATAATATTTTTAGAAACAACACTGGGGTTTATTCAAACCCTTCAAAAGGTTCACCTACAATCTATAATGTCGGTGAAATTGATTTGAAATATAATCTCTTCATAAACAATCAGGCTTATAGCGGTGTCTACAAGGATTTATATGCCTCAACAAACACATTTGCATCACTGAACTGCAACTGGTGGGGCGGAAACCCATATGATGAGAGTGCAGTTAACCTTGATACTGTCACATCATGGCTTGTTTTAAATGTAACTCCCGAATATTCTATGCTTAACCTAAATGCCAATGTGGATATTGTCGCTTCATGGAGCCTGAACAATGGTGAGATATCAAAAGCAGTGAAAATCCCAACAGTAAACATTACAGTTGATGGTGAAAACTATGAGCTAAAAGACAGTGTCACTTACACATTCAAAGACACTAATACAAAAGGTTTAAAATATGTTTATATCTCTTTAGGTGAGTTTAGCCATGTTGTTGAGGTTGATGTGGGCAAATCACCGACAGAGTTAACATTAAGCCTTAAAAATAACTTATCCTACCTTGAACCTTTAAAAATCGATGTTGACGTTAAGGCCGGCGGCATTGTTGATGGTGTTGTAATCCTAAGTATTGACAGTAAAATATACACTTTGGCCCTTGAAAATGGACATGCAAATATTGAAATAAACGATTTAAATCCTGGAAGTTATGATGTTAAAGTGTCATATAATGGAAGTGAAAATTACTTTAAAAGCTTTGCAAATGAAAAAGTCAATGTAAATAAAAAGGACATCTCTATGTCACTTGAAATTTCTGAAGTTTTCGTTGAAGACAGTGCTACTGCAACAGTAACCCTGAACTCAATATCATCACAGGGACAGGCTGCAGTATACATTGATGGCGTGAGATCTAAAATAGTCTATCTGTATGAGGGAACAACAAAAATCCCTTTAAACAATTTCAAAGAGGGCACATACAATATTACAGTAGCATATATGGGAAATACGTATTATAATCCTTTAAACATTACTGAAGTGCTTAAAGTCAAAAAGTATGCACCAGCAATGACATTGAACGTGTCTGATGTTATATACGGTAAAACCCAGGAAATTTTAATAACAGTCACACCGGGTGATTTGCGAGGTGAAGCGATACTTAAAATCAACGGAGTTAATTCAACAGTATTTCTGGAAAATGAAATTACAACAGTAAGGCTCTCCAACCTTGAAGTTGGCGAATATGATATTGAACTGATTTATGAAGGCGATGCAAAATACCTTCCTTTCACCACATCAGCATCATTTAAGGTGTATAAAACATCTTCCAGTCTTGACGTTAAGATAAACTATGATGAAAACACACTGAAAGGAAGTGTTGCTGTAAAGGCAAATGCCCTAAACGCAACAGGTAGCGTGACCCTTTACGTTAACCATAAAATCTATCAAATGGATTTAAAAAACGGTGCCGCCACTTTTACAGTTGACTATGATGTCGGAACAAATTATATCTACGTATACTATGAGGGAGATGATTTCTGGTCAGATGCATCATGGAATGCTACAATCGGAAAACCTGGGCCATTTGTCTTGACAGGTTATAACCAGACATCCTGGCAGTTCAATGACTTCAATTATACCGTAAGGCTGATGGAAGAAAACGGAATGCCGATGATTTCACGTGAAATAGCTGTGGAATTTGAAAACCATTCATACAATATTACAACTGACAACAGCGGTTATGCTTACCTTAAATTGAATCTTGATGAGGGAACATACCTGATTCGGGCAAGCTATAAAAACCAGACTGTAACAAACCTTTTAAACGTTAAGAAAATCACTTTCAATCTGACTGCAAGTGACATTTCATTTGGCCAGAGCGAGGTTTTAATAGCTGAATTTGAAAATGACATAACTGGTTGGTTCAACTTCACAATCAATGGTGTTTTAAGTGCTAAAGCAGAAATTATAAACGGATCTGCAACATTCAACGCCGACAGATTGAATGTAGGAACATATGAACTGGTTGGTTTCTATTCAAATGAGCATTTCAACTCAACTCCTTTAAAAACAGAGTTCACTGTTAAAAAGGCCGATTCCATTTTGAATTTCACTGTTTCAAATGTCATAACCGGTGAGGATGCAGAGATTACAGTTTATCTTTCAAACTACACAACCGGAAATGTAAGGATAACTGTTGACGGCAAAAATTATTCAAAAACAGTTACAAATAATCAGGCTTCATTAATCATTGAAAAGATTAATGGGGCAAACCACACAATTAAGATTACATATGATGGAGATGCCAATTACAACAGAAAATCACTTGACTCATTATTTTACATCAAGGACTTGAGAAGCTTTTTAGTTTTAAACGTCAACGACACAGTATTCGGTGAAAAGCTCACCATAAAAGCAAGTCTTGAAAACACCACAACAGGTGAAGTAATATTCAAGATAAACAATTTAACAAAATCATCATATGTCTACAGGGGCGAGGCAATTTTGGATTTGGAATATCTGGATGCCGGAAACTATACTCTTCAAGTTACATATCTAGGTGATGATTACTATATCCAAAGCGTTAATTCAACTCAATTTAATGTGTTTAAGGCAAATTCAACAATAAACATAAGCTGTGAAGCATATCTTGATGAAAACATTGAAATCTATGCATATTTAAGTCCAATGGCAACAGGTCAGGTCAGATTCGCCATGACAGATTACTACTCACCTAGAAACAAGGAGATATCCGATGCAATATCCCTATGGTACATTTCACCTCTAAATCAGGGGTCATACACCGTAAAGGCACAATACCTGGGTGATGACAACTATTATCCTTCACAGACCACCTACACACTTAAAGTCTATCAGACAAAACCTAAAATGGCAGCAGAAGTGAATGATGTAACTGTAGATGAGGAAGTAATCGTTAAAGTGAACCTTTATGCTCCAGATGGAACTCCAATAACCGGCAGTGTCACATTTAAAATTGAAAATATGAACTATGGTATAGATGTAATAAACGGTGAGGGAACATTTGCCTTAGGCAGGCTTTCTTGCGGAGATTACTCTTATGAAATAACATATTATGATGAGACTACACTCACTGAAGAGTCAATAACTGGCGAGTTCAGCGTATTGGAAAAGATTCCGGTCATAATAGAAGCCAAAAATATAACAAAATACTACAAAGGCAGTGAAAAGCTTGAAATATATCTTAAAGATTCTAATGGCAATGCTTTAAAAAACAGTGATGTTAATGTCAAAATCGCCTCCAAAAATTATAAATTAAAAACAGACAGCACAGGTCTTGCACAGTTAAGTCTTGATTTAAGTTCAGGCGAATATGATGCTATCATAAGCTATGCAGGTGATGAAAGATACAACAGGTCATCTTTAACAGCACATATCACAATAAAACTGACAGTTGAAGGAATAGACTCACAAATTAGCTACGGCTCAGGCGTTTCTTATTTTGCAATGTTTTTGGATTCCAATGGAAATGCCCTTGCAAACGCCAATGTAAAATTCATAATTTCAGGTAAAACATTTACCGTAAAGACCCTGGCAAATGGCGTTTCAAGATTAAACATTTTGTTGAATCCTGGTAATCATACTATTAAGGCAATAAATCCTAAAACCGGTGAAACAGCAATAAATCACCTTTTTGTTTATGCAAAACTTATGGAAAACAAGGATTTAACCCAGCTATATACTGCAGGCAAATCCTATAAGGTTAAAGTTTATGGAAGTGACGGAAAAGCGGCAGGCGCAGGTAAAACAGTCACATTCAAACTCAACGGCAAGACATACAAAATCAAAACTGATTCAAAAGGATATGCATCATTAAAGATTAATCTGAAACCTGGCAAATATGCAGTTACAGCAAGCTATGGTGGCTACAGCGTTAAAAACAATTTTACAGTAAAAACAGTCATTAAGGCTAAAAACATCAATGTCAAAAAGTCATCAAAGAATGTTAAGGTTAAAGTTACCTTAAAAAAGGTCAACGGAAAATACCTGTCATTTAAAAAGGTCACATTGAAAGTCAACGGCAAAAAGGTCACTGCAAAAACAAACAAAAATGGTGTTGTGACATTCACCATTAAGAAAAATATTCTAAACACTCTTAAAAAAGGTAAAAGCTATAAATACCAGGTGACTTATCTTAAGGATTCCGTTAAAAAGACCATGAAAGTCAGATAATATGTTGGGGGATACTTATTTTCAAGAATTAAATTATAATGTTTAAATATTGCTTTAAATAAAATAGCATGTAATAGAAATGAATGGATGTACATTATAATGGAAACTAATACTTTACCTGAACTTTTTGAACACAAGCATCATTTATCACAGGATAATTTTAATAATCATGAAGAAAATATTGTAAAAATCCTGAGATACATGCCAAAAGTTATTAATCGAGGAATTCCCGAGCATTTTATCATTATTGGTGAAACTGTAGTTGAAAAGACTTCTTTTGTAAATTTTATTGAAAATATTGTCAAAAAAGAATTTCAAATGTTGCCCCTATATGTGGAGGGTAAGGGAGTAGATAATATTGATAATCTGTTCGATTGATAATTGAAGCAATATTTAATGAATTGGAAAACCTAAATGAGGGTAAAGAAGTCATTGAGAATTTTGTTGAAAGCATCAGTGAAATTAAAATTCCAGGTATGGGAATATCTTTAGAAAACAAACAGGAATTCATTAGGGATGTAAGGAATAAATTTTCTGATTTTTTATTATCAATTGTCAATTGTCTAAACGATTATAATGGTTTGTTTTTAATCGTGGATGATATTAATGGTCTTTCAAAAACACCTGAATTTCCCAATTGGTATAAGAGATTGGCTGAAACAATTGATTTTGGTGATGAAAAATTTCCAATAGTTTTTGCTTTAGTTAGTTGTAGAGAAAATTTTGATAAATTAACAGAGCATAATCCTTCCTTTTCAAGAATATTCCATTATATTGAAATTAATATATGATGATTTTAAATTATTTTTTTCATTTCAATAACTTTTAGGCACAACTAAACTTTTATATTATATTATTTCAAGAAATATATCTCATAGTACTTGAGGTGATTTTAATTAATAATTATAAAAGAATTCTTGTGTTCTTTTTATTTTTATTAGTTATTACGATTCCTGCAAGCTTTGCAGGTGAAAATGACAATTTGACAACTCCCGCAACGGATGAGTCTAATTTAAATTTGTCAAGTAGTGATAACTATGAAAATTTAAGAGCAGATGATGTGTATTTTGATGCATCGGCTACGGCTGATGGAACAGGCAGTCAGTCAAGTCCATATAAAACTGTTACTTCTTCAAAGTTAGGTACAAATAACCATTTTGCACCCGGAACTTATGTGATAAGCAGCAGTTTATCCTCATTGTTTTCATTTTCATCTTCAGCAATGACATTCAGTGGAAACAATCGTGATGCAACAATTCTGGAGTATGTTGGAAGCGGAGCATTTCTAACTACAAGTTCTGATGTTACATTTTCAGGAATTACTCTTAAAGGTGCAAGCATTGTAAGCACTGGAGGGCTTTTAACTGCAACAAACACTGTTTTTGACAGCGGAATTGCAAGCATTGAAGAGGAAAGCGACCACTCATATTATAATAATTCATATGGTGGAGCAATAAAGCAGACAATAACTTCCTCGGGTTTTGACTGGGGAAGCATATGGGGAGGTTCCACTTCTACCGGACTTAAAATCGACAATTGCATATTCAGAAATAACTTTGCAGCCTATGGTGGTGCAATTTATCTTGAAGGCGGTAATGCAACAATAACAAACACCAAATTTGAAAACAATCATGCAACCAATGGTGGAGGTACAATTTCAGCAATGAAAGACACCAAGCTAACAGTTACAAATTGCGAGTTTTCAAATGACTATTCATCATATGATGCGGGAGGTGCAATCTATGCATTTTCAGCACAATCAACAATTAGAAATACAGTATTCAGCGATTGCAGAGCAACATTTGGATCTGCAATATCCTCCTTAAACTCAACAACAACAGTCATTGGCTCAACATTTACCAAAAACAGAGCCAGCTGGCAGGGTGGAGCAGTGTATGCAATGTATGGTGTTTTGACAATTTCTGAATCAGATTTTAATGAAAACTCTGCTAAAAACGGTGGTGCTGTATTTGCAGATAACTTAACAAGCTTTGAGGTAAATGGAGGTACATTTACACAAAATATCGCGGAGGATACTGCAGGAGCCATATTTGCATTTACAAATAAGGTAAATAGGATTTCAACAACATATTCCCTAAACAGCGCCAACAGCTATGATGATTTATATCAGGCGGATAAAATTGATTTGGTAATCGGAAGCGATGATTATGAACTAATTCAGTACAAATCATCATATGTGGGTAACTTACCGTCAAGATATGATTTAAGAAGCTTAGGATATGTCACACCGGTTAAAAATCAGGGCCAGAGCGGAAACTGCTGGGCATATGCAACAATGGCAACATTGGAATCAGCTATCCTGAAGGCAACAGGAAAGCAGTATGACTTGTCAGAAGGAAATCTTAAAAATCTCGCTGCAAGATTTTCAGATATAGGATGGGACTATGAAACCAACAACGGAGGAATGTATCCATTTGTACTGGGTTATCTTACAAGCTGGGCAGGACCTGTTGAGGCTTCACTTGACCCTACCGATGACTGGGACGTATTGGCACCAATCATAAACAGTGTCGTTCATGTTCAAAATATTCTGTTCCTTCAGAGAACATCATTTACAGACAACAGTGCAATCAAAAAGGCAATAATGGATTATGGTGCATTGTGCTCTGAGATAAACTGGCAAAGCAGTTACAATAGTGGAACTACTGACTGCTATTATAGCGGAACTCCAACAAGAAACCATGCAATTTCTGTTGTCGGATGGGATGATTCAAAAACAATATCAGGAGCTCCCGGTGCAGGTGCATGGATTATAAAAAACAGTTACGGTTCAAACCGTGGTGATGGCGGATATTACTATGTATCATACTATGATACTTCATTATTCAGAGTATATGATGAATCTTACAACTCATTTGCAATTGTTTTCAATGATACTCAAAGATTCAATAAGAATTACCAGTATGACGCTGCAATGACCGATTATTTCATAACAGGAAATAAGGAAATGTGGTATAAGAATACTTTTACAGCAACAGGAAATGACATTCTATCTGCATTTTCAACATATTTCAGGAGAGTCACTACATGGGAGGCCCAAATATTCGTCAATGGTGAGCTAAAACTTACACAAAACGGTAAAACCAATTTCGGATATTATACAATCAACCTTGATGAGGCAATTCCGCTAAAAATTGGTGATAACTTTACAGTCTCTTTAAAGATATCCTGTAACGGCCTTGCAGACATTCCGATTTCAGAATCAGGTCCTCAGTCCACTCTGGTTAAGGAATATTTCAAAGAGGGTGTTTCATTTTTCAGTACTGATGGAGTGACTTGGACAGATTTCTATGGATACACATCTTCTTACGGAAGCGGTGAAACCGGACATAACTATTTCAATCAGGTGGCATGCCTTAAGGCATTTACAGCTGAAGGTCCAAAAGAGACCTTAAACACTACACTATCCCTTTCAAGCGTCAACACAACTGTTATTGTTTTGAATGTTAAAGATCAATACGGGGCAAATGTGGCTTTAGGTAAAATAACATTGACTGTCGATGGCGTTACTTATACGGTTGATGTTAATCGTGGAATGGCTATCTTAAACACTTATCTTAAGGCTGGAACACATTCAATTCAGGCAAAATATATTGAAAACCAGAATTATCACACATCAGACATATCAAGAACTGTTACTTTGAACAAGGAAGATTTGATTTTGACAATTTCAGCTGACAATATCGTATTCGGCAATGATTTGGAAATTTCATTTGCACTTACAAATGCACTTGGAAGTGAAATAGCTTTGCCTATAAGTGTTAATTTCAACAACAGGATTTATGATGCTTCAAACAAAAGACTGACCATATCATCTTTAAACCCTGGAAGCTATGTTATTCAAGCTTTTGTCAGTGGAACTGATGAGTACAATCATTTAAATGTCTCAAGAACTGTCACTGTCCTGGAACCAGCATATGATTCCAATGTTAGAATTGTTGCAGGCGACTTTGATGTATATTATGCCGGTGAAAGCGAATTTATTGCAAAACTTGTGGATGTTGAGGGAAATGCGATTTCAAATCAGAAATTATGCATAAATATCTCTGGAGAGGCATACATAAAAACAACCGACAGTAACGGTATGGCATCATTATCTCTTAGCTCACTTCCAGTTGGAGAATATTCCGTGCGCATAACATTTGATGGAGCCAGTTATTATTCAAGTGCAATCAAATTTGTTAAAATCAACATCAAATCAACCATACAGTCCATTGATAATGTCCGTGCTTACTTAAGCGGAAATGACTTTGAAGCTGTTTTAAAAGACAGCAACGGAAACTTATTGGCAAATGAAAATGTGATATTTAACGTGGATGGAACAAACCATACAATCCAAAGCAATAGTTATGGAGTATGCAGATTAAACATTGATTTGGCAGTCGGAAATCATAGCATAACAGTTTATAATCCTGAAACTGGTGAAATTGCTACATTTAATGCAGATATAGTCAATAGGATTTGCGAAAACAAAAATCTGGTCATGGATTATGCTGATGGCTCCGTATTTAAGGTTAGGGTTTATGGTGATAATGGAAGTCCTGTCGGCACCGGTGAAATTGTCACATTCACAGTTAACGGCAAAACATACCAAATCGAAACCAATGCAAACGGTTATGCTTCCTTAAAAATTACCTTGACTCCAAAAGCCTACACTATTGTCAGCCAGTACAAGGGCGTTAAAACCTCAAATAAGATTACTGTAAAACCGGTTTTAAAGGCTAAAAATATTTCCAAGAAAAAGTCTAAAGTAATCAAATTTACTGCAACATTGAAAAAATCAAATGGTAAGGCATTGACAAATAAAAAAATCACTTTTAAAATCAAAAACAAGAAATATTCTGCCAAAACCAATAAAAAGGGAATAGCTACTATTTCTATTAAGAATTTAAAAGTGGGAAAGTATACTGTGACATCATATTACCTGTCATCCAGCGTTAAAAACACCATTAAAATTAAAAAATGATGAGGTTATTCTTTTCAACCTCTTTTCTTCTTTTTTTGAAATTTGTTTGATTTAGGCATAACTAAATTTATATATCTCTTTGGCCAAAATTAAATTCATAATATAAAATTTACATGTTTTATATTATGTGCGTACTTGAGGAGGTGGAATTATTAAGCGTAATACTAAAGTGTTAACGCTTTTAATGTTTACATTATTAGCGTTAGCTATAAGCTTAGGTTGCGTTTCTGCTGCAGATTTGGATGATACAAACTCTTCAGCAGTCATGCAATCTGATAATTCTCCATTTAATTTAAATAATGAAATTGATGAAATAAATTATGAAAATAGTGTCGATGACACTTTAAGCTCTTTTAGCAAGTCAGAAGTCCATGAATCTGACAGTGGGGATGTTTTGGGAGATGGAGTATCAATATCTATTGTTTCAGGCTCAACAACACCTGCTGTTGGTGAAACTGTAAAATTCAAAATAGGAAAGGAATTTGACAGTACATGGGGGTATTATGATACAATATATGTCAGATATGACGGAGAACTTTACCAGGACTCAAACGGTTATATTACAGGCATATATGGGGATGTAAAAACAGATACAGGTATAGATTTCAAATTCACATCTTCAGGAAGCCACACTATAGCATTATATAACAGTGCAAGGGGAGTGAATACTAATTCTTTAACAATAAATGTTGGAGGCAGTTCCACAGGTGAAGATCCAACACCGGTTACACCTACAGTAGACCCGACAGCCAGTTTAACAATTTATGATGCAAACTATCCATCAGATACAACTATTACTAGTGAAGGGGATTATACTGCAACCATCAAATATAATCTGGTTAAGACTGGAGACGGTTTCAGTGATGAGAGTTTGGCTGTGACAATTACAGATACTGACGGTAAGGTTACAACTTCAACAGTTGCTTTGAATTCTCAAAATACTTTAGGTACTTTGACAATTACAATGGATAACACATATACATTCTCAGTTACCTACACAGGAACTGCAAACGGCAAGACAGTTACAGCAAAAAGTAATGATTTAAAATACATTACCAAAAACACATCCAATGTTGACCCTCAACCGGTAACACCAACTGACAATACTGTGACTTTAACCATTTATGATGCAAATTATCCTTCAAACAGCATTATTACAAGTGAAGGTGATTACCGCGCAACCATAATGTATAATCTGGTTAAATCCGGTGACGGTTTCAGTGATGAGAGTTTGGCCGTAACAATTACAGATACTGACGGTAAGGTTACAACTTCAACAGTTGCTTTGAATTCTCAAAATACTTTAGGTACTTTAACCATTACAATGGACAATACCTATACATTCTCAGTAACCTATACTGCAACCTTAAACGGTCAGACAATAACAGCAAAAAGTAATGATTTAAAATACATTACCAAAAACACATCAAACACTTCAGATACCAATAATACTGGAGGAAATTCAACAGGAAACAGTACTGGTGGAAATGCAACACAAGTAAACTCTGCCAAAAACGTTGAAATTCACATTATAAATTCAACCCTTTATTATGGCGGTAAAATCAGCATTGAAATCGTTGACAGTGATGCAAAAGCCGTAACAAGCGGTTCTGCAACCATAACTTATGACGGTAAAACTTCAACACACAACATTAACCAGAATGGAATCATTACAATTGACTGTGGTGATATCGGAAGTAAAAACATTGAAATTCAATATGCAGACAGTGAAGGAAACTATAACAGCAAAAATCTCACATCTGCAATCCAGGTCTTGTCCACAATTGAATCCGGTGATTTGAGAAGGGCTTACAATGCAAATACTAATTTTAAAGTTAAATTCTATGATGCAAACGGAAATCCATTGACAGATACTGACGTTAAGTTCACTGTTAATGGAAACGATTATGATGTCAAAACAGATGCAAATGGTGTTGCTACATTTGATAATAAATTAGCTATTGCAGATTATGAAATAACATCAACAAATCCTGCAACTGGACAGACAGCTTTAAATAACATTAGCATTTGTGAAAGAATCCTTGAAAACAAAGACATTACAATGTCTTATCTGGACGGAAGCAAATTCAAAGTTCGTGTAGTTGGAGATAACGGCAATGTAGTTGGTGCAGGTGAAACAGTTACTTTTAAAGTCAACAGTGCCACATATAAGGCATTGACTGACGCTAATGGTTATGCTACTTTGACAATCGGCTTTGTTCCAAAGACCTACACCATATCAACAGTCTATAAAGGTGTAACTAAAACAAACAAGATTAAGGTTAAACAGATTTTAACAGCCAAAAACATCAAAGCAAGCAAAAAGAAAACAAAAACCATTAAATATACAGCAACTTTAAAAAGCAATGGAAAAGTCCTTAAAGACAAAAAGATTACCTTCAAATTTAAAGGTAAAAAATACACTGCAAAAACCAACAAGAAAGGTGTAGCCACTATCAAAATTAAAAATTCATATAAGGTAGGAAAATACACCATTTCAATTACATATGTTAAGGATACTATTAAAAAATCTATTCAAATTAAAAAATAGAAGTTTTTAAAACTTCTTTTTCTTTTTTTAGATTCGTACTTGAGGTATTTAAATGAATTATAAAATCGTTTTAAGTGTTTTTTTAATATTCTTTTTAATATCGCTTACAGCAGTCAGTGCAAGCGATGATGCTGATTTGATAAATTCAACAGACAATATTCAAAAAACAGATATCGAAACATCTCCTATAGATGATAATGTACTGTCCGAAGGAGATGACTTATATGCACAGACAATGTATTTTAATGCATCTGCCGAATCGGATGGTGATGGATCAAAGGCAAACCCATATAAATATGTAAGCGATTCAAGACTGCCTTATGGTGTCACTGCATATTTTGCAAATGGTGTTTATGAGGTTAACGGAGCCTGTGATTTATACTCAAATGATGGAGTGGATACGGATTATCCAAGTAAGGTGACATTTTACGGCGAAAGTACTGATGGAGTAATATTTAAAGGCATCAACTCATCTTCTGTGGCCTTCAGGGTAAATGACATGGCAAGGTTTTATGCCTATAATATGACCTTTGACAATGCAATAATCGAAAACAGGGGAACTTTTGAAGCAAACGGAGTGGTATTTAAAAACGGAATAGCCGTTGATACCACAGCATCTTCATATCCGACACGTAACAACGCATTCGGTGGAGCAATATACTCTCCTGGTTCATATTATTATGTTGGATATGGAATGAAATCATATCTTACATTAAACAACTGTGTGTTCATGAACAACACTGCCGTTTACGGAGGTTCCATTTATCACAAATACGGAAACACAGTTATCAGAAATACAAAATTCATTAATAGCGTAGCCAGTCTTTATGGTGGTGTATTGGCCACTGACGGCGGTGACATTCTAATAGACAACTGTGAGTTTGTAAATTGCAATGCACTTGGAGATGCCGGTGGAGCAATATACTCCAAGGTAACAAACCTTACAGTTAAAAACTCCAAGTTTTCAAATGGAATAGGGGACTTTGGAGGAGCTATATGTAACTTGAATTCCAATTTGATAATTGAAAATTCACTATTCAACAACAATTCCGCAAGACTTGAAGGCGGAGCCGTCTATGTCATGTATGGTGATGTTTCAATTGTAAATTCAAACTTCACTTTAAGCTCAGCCCGTGATGGTGGAGCAATATTTGAGGACAACTGTACCTCAATAAGTCTTGAAAAATGTAACTTCGATAAAAGCATGGCTACAAGATATGGGGGAACCATATTTTCAAACGGCCAGGAAGTGACATTTAAGGACACTACTTTAGGTGAAAGTGACGCTCCAATAGGTCCGACAGTATATCATCAGGAAAGATATGACTATGATATAGGATACAACTCAGACTATCAGCTAATGAACTACAACTCTTCATATAAAGGTGTATTGCCTTCAAGATACAGTCTCATTGAAGAGGGTTATGTCACACCTATCCGTGACCAGCAGGCTGGTGGAAACTGCTGGGCATTTGCAGGTATTGCCGCTCTGGAATCCTGTATCTATAAGGCAACAGGAAAGAGCATAGATTTATCTGAAGAAAACGTTAAAAACCTGATTGAACTTTATTCTGCATACGGATGGAAAGAGGATACAAATGAAGGCGGACACTCCGAGATGACTTGGGGAAACCTGATTAGTTGGATTGGTCCTGTTTTGGAAGATGATGACAAATATGATGATTATTCCACATTATCAACTCTTCTTGATGCAGTGATGCATGTTCAAAACGTCTATTACATGCCTGCACGTGCAAATGCACTTGACAATGATGCAATCAAAAAGGCAATAATGGATTATGGTGCAATAAGCGTATTGATGTATGCGGATTTCAACTCTCCATTGAACTTTGATGAAAAAACCGCTTCTTACTTTTTGGCAACTTCAACTAAAGGATATGCAAACCATGCTGTTACTGTCGTAGGATGGGATGATAACTATGACAGGGATAATTTCCCAATGGGAAGTATGGCAGACAGCAATGGTGCATGGATTGTAAAAAACAGTTGGGGTGAAGACTGGGGTGATGACGGATACTTCTACGTATCATATTATGACCCTGTAGTGTTTGAAGTGGGCTCCAAAAACGTTGCATACACATTTATCCTAAATGATACTGTTAGGTATAATAGAAATTACCAATATGATATAGGAGGAATGACTGACTTTTTATATCCTGAAGGAAACAACAAGACAGTTTATTACAAAAATACATTCACTGCAATTGGAAATGACATATTGTCTGCAGTTTCCACAATATTTGAAGATGAATGTGACTTTGAACTTCAAATTTTCATAAACGATGAGTTAAAATTAACCCAAAAAGGACATAGCTTTGCAGGTTATGCCACAATTGCATTATCAAAAGAGTTCCAGTTAAATACTGGAGACAAATTCACAGTACAGTTCAAGCTCACTAATGACGCTGGGGCATCTTTCCCAATTTGTGAAATAGTTACCGCTACCAGATTAACATATGATGAGGGAATCTCCTTTTTCAGTAATGACGGTACAAATTGGAATGACTTATACACCTTTAGTTTAGACCGCTCAGATATAGAGCACAGATATGCATCTCAGGTTGCATGCATTAAAGCATTCACAAGATCAAGTGGAGTGACTTTAAAAAGTTCTATAAGCGTTAGTGATGTAAATGCAGTTAATGGAGCAAATGCTGATATTGTTGCTTTTGTAACAGATGAAAACAACAAGCTGATTAATACCGGATACGTTACCTTTGAGCTGAACGGTGAGAAAGTTTCAGTTAAAGTAAACAACGGTAGGGCAGTGATGAACATTAAATTCGATAAGGAAGGTACCTATACCGTTAAGGCTTCATATGATGGAGGTTACAACTTTAAAAATTCATCAGCAACTGCCAAAGTAATTGTTTCAAAGTCCCAGGCAAAAACAACAACATTAACTGTAAGTGATGTCGAATATGTCTATGGAAATGATGGTATCGTCACAGCAACCTTAAAAAACAATGGAACTCCTATAGAAAATGCCAGTTTGACATTGGCTGTCAACTATAAGAAATTCACAGCTACAACCAACTCTCAGGGTGTTGCAACATTTACCATAAATAATGTGGCCGCAGGTTCATATGTGGCGGCAGTTACTTTTGACGGAAGTGAAAATTATTTATCTGCAAGCGCCAATGCCGTAGTTAAAGTATTGGGCAGTGCTGATAATCAGACTTCTCAATCCATAGTTGTTTTATCTGACAGGAGAGCTGAAAACAGCCCATATGATTTTCAGGTTAAGTTTTATGACTCTTCAAACAATCCGCTTTCCAATGGACAGGTCCAATTCATATTGAACGGAAACGATTACTTCATTAAAACCGATGAATATGGTGTTGCAAAATTCTCAAACAACCTGTCTTCAGGCAGTTACGAGATTATAATAATCAATCCTGCAACCGAAAACAGCATAATCAAAACATTAACAGTTGTAAGTAGA
This sequence comes from Methanobrevibacter sp., assembly GCA_017459665.1. Classification (GTDB taxonomy): domain Archaea; phylum Methanobacteriota; class Methanobacteria; order Methanobacteriales; family Methanobacteriaceae; genus Methanocatella. Next base: position 21,018 of record JAFUCN010000035.1, read on the forward strand.
ATAACTGACAACAATAACGTAAATGTTGACTATTCATATTCTGCTAGCTATAAGGTTCGCGTATATGGAGACAATGGAAATGCGGTTGGCGCAGGCGAGGCTGTAACAATCACTTTCAACGGTAAGAATGTTAACGTTAAAACCGACAGCAACGGTTTTGCAAGCTATAAAATAAGAGGTCTGCTTCCAAAAACATACACAATTAAGGCAACTTACAAAGGGGTAACCGTTTCAAACAAGATTGTTGTAAAACAGATTTTGAAAGCTAAAAATACCAGCTTTAAGAAATCCTTAAAAACTAAAAAATTCAAGGTAACCCTTAAAACATCAGCCGGCAAAGCCATTAAAGGTAAGAAAATCACTGTAAAGGTTAAAGGTAAAACATACTCAGCAAAAACCAATTCAAAAGGTATTGCAACAGTAAAAATTACTCAAAATCTAAAAGCAGGTAAATATAAAGCTACAGTAAAATACCTTAAAACTAGCATTAAAAAGACAATAACTATTAAAAATTAGAGGTATTAACCTCTATTTTATTTTTTTGGTGATATAAAATGAAAATAAAAAACAATGCTGTATTTCTAACTTTGCTTTCCTTCGTCTTAATCTTGTCTTTGACAATGGTCTGTGCAAGTGAAGATATCGCTCAGGATACTGTAGCCATTGACAGTAATGTGGAGTTAAGCAGTGGAAATACAATTTACATTTCTCCAAACGGATCTGGAAGTGGGGATTCACTGTCAAATCCGACAAACTGGAATTCAGCTATTTCAAAGGCAAATTCCGGAGATACCATACAATTTTTGGATGGTAACTACACCGGAATTAAAGGAACAGTCTATACATCAGTTGAACTTAAAGGAAGCGGAAACTCAATCATTGATGCTGAAGGTAATGGAGGATTTTTCTCAACATCTAGCGGAACAACAGTTACCCTTAATCAGCTGTCATTTATCAATGCAAATACCGGAAAACATGAATCAGGACCAGACAGTGCTAAAACAGGAAATGATGGTGAAGGAGGCATTGTAAACGACAGAGGAACATTGATTGTTAAAAACTGTTACTTTGAAAACAATATGGGATGGGGAACAAAAGGAGGTTCCATCAACAATGACGGAACATGCTATGTTCACGATTCCATATTTAAAAGCAACGGCGGTAAAAAGGGCGGAGGAATATTCAGTGATGAAAAATCACAGCTATACGTCTACAATACAAAATTTGAAAACGGACTTTCAAAAGATGGAAGTGCAATTTATGCAGATAAAAACGCATATGTTGAAATCCGCAACTGTACAGCAATAAATTCCTACGGAAAATGCAGTATGATTTATATTAAAAAATCAACAGTTTACATATATGACTCTGTTTTTGCAAATTCTAGTGCAGTTGACACAGCAGCAGTGATAAATATCGATAAGGAAAGTTATGTTGCTATAGATAACTGCCTATTTGATAATGTTGCTGCAAGAGGAGCTAAGTTATGGTTCCATGACAATGAAAACGGAACAGGTAACGGTGGAGCTATCGTCATTGAAAAGGATGCAAAAAGCGTTACAATTACAAATTCCAATTTCACAAACTGTAAAGCAAAAGGTGATGGTGGAGCGATTTATGTAGAATCACAAGCATCATGCACCATTGAAAACTGCATATTCAAAGACAATACTGCAGGATATGGTGGAAGTCACATATATTCATACGGCGGTTCAGTTAACATTAAAAACTCACAGTTAAGTGCTGTTGTGACAATTGAAACATCTGATATCTCTTTAGGCGAAAGCGAAAAAATAAAAATCACAATTGATGAGGGAACAAACATTCTAAATGTCAATGTAAATGTTTTAGTTGATGATAATGTTTCTGGAACCTCCTCCAAAAGCTCTACAATCACATTAAACGATTTAAAAGTAGGTGAATATAAAGTGACACTTGCAAGCGAGGATAAATCCAACTCAAATTCATATTTGTATGATGTGGGTTCTTCTTCTTTTAGTGTAAGTGATGCTGAACCTGTTGATGTCACAATATTGGCAAGCGACATGGCCAGAGGATATGGAAGTTCAGCTGACTTTAAGGCAACATTTTTAAACAGATATGGAAAAGCTTTAGCAAACTATGATGTTATTTTCCAAATAAACGACAAAAACTACACAGCTACAACAGATTCATATGGTGTTGCAACCTTAAGTGAAAAATTAGCTGTTGGATCATATCAGATTACATCAATAAACCCAAGAACCGGTGAGATGAAAACTAATGCATTAAAAATCATTGACAGAATTCAAAACAACAAGGATTTGACAATGTATTATAATGATGGGTCCAGTTTTAAACTTAGAGTCTTTGCAGACAATGGAAATGCAGTTGGTGCCGGAGAGATTGTCACCATTAATGTTGGTAAAAATACCTATAATGTTAAAACCAATGCAAACGGTTATGCAGTTTTAAAAATTGGTTTTGTACCTGGCACATATAAAGTCACATCAACCTATAAAGGTGTTTTAAAAAGCAACAAGATTATTGTAAAATCTGTTATAGTTGCTAAAAACATTAAAGTTAGCAAAAAGAAAACCATGACTATAAAATATAAAGTCACTCTTAAAGCAAACAATAAAGCTATAAAAAATAAAAAGCTTACAGCTACTTTTAAAGGCAAGACCTACAAGGCCAAAACCAATTCAAAAGGAGTAGCTACCTTTAAGATTAAAAATAGCTTTAAAACCGGTTCATATAAAATAAAAGTTAAATACTTAAATTCAAGTGTTAAGAAAACCATTAAAATTGTAAAATAGAAGTAATGATTTACTTCTATTTTTTTGTTTATTTTTTTTGAATTTTTCATGCTTATTTTTGCAAAATGTCCATTTTTTAGTTATTTTTCACGGACTTTAATTATGTTTCATTAATGACTAACAATATTTAAATATTTAGTCATGCCTAAATATTATATAGAATATAATAAAATTCAAAATATTATATTCTATGCGTACTCGAGGTGAAATTATTAAGCTTGATAAAGTAGTCATGGCTATCTTAGCTATTGCTTTAGTCATGATATGTTTAGGTGCTGTTTCTGCATCGAGCGTTGATGAGGTAAACGCCACGCTAGAAGCAGTTAATGATAATTCACAAGAAACAATTGTGATAGATAAAATTAATGAAATTCCTGCTGATGAAGCTAATTTGGATAGCTATGTTAGTGTGGAAAATGAAAAACGAGTTTTAAATAAAAATGTTTTAAAAGCATCTGATGAGGATGTTTTGGGTGATGATGTTCCTCAGATAAGGGATAAAAATTCTGGAAACACTGAAGTAACAGTATCTGCTGGTACTTCTATAACCATCGAAGCATATATGACATATGATGATGGTGGATACATGTGGGGTCTTCAGAAATCTAGTGATTCTTCTTTTTCTACAAAAGAAAATATTAATTATTATCAAACAGGTCATGCTTATTGGCATGATTTTTATACAACTACATTAAATGATGAGGGAACATTCTATTTCCGTATTCATAACTATAATGATAGATATGGTATAAATAGTGAACCTCTGATTTATCATGTAGGCGGTTCTAGTTCAAATACTAAAGAAACTGCTGTGAGTATAACTATTCCATCCACTGGAACAACAGGAACTCCATTCACAGTTTCATATTCAGTAACTGAAAAAGATTCCACAACAGGAGTTGATAGTGGAACATTAACATTTTATGATGAAAATGGTCAAATTGGAAGTCCTGTAACATTATCCAGTTCATCCGGAACTTTTAGCCACACTTATTCGACTGCAAATACTTATAATATTCATGCCCAATATACTGCTTCAAGTGGATATGAAGACAGTCAATCCAGTTCAAGTCAGATAATTATTTCAGATAGTGGAAGCGAACCTAGCGGATCTGAAGAAATAATTTTATCATTTGAACAAGGAACCACTAGTGAAGGTACAGGACACTTATATTCATTTAATAATGAAAATGCGTGGGTAAGTGTAGTGGCTGGAAATAATAATCCTACTTATGTGAATTTTGCTGTAGATTATGGTACAAATTCCGAATCTTCTCCAGTAATTCAATGGAAAAAATCAACAGATTCTGCATGGAATGATATTTCATATACCGGAAATACACCACGTATAGGATTTTCAAATGGTAAATATACTGATGTTACATATGCAGACGGATATACATATGATGTTCGTGTCAGTAATGGTGGTAAAACAAGTAATACTTTAACTGTTAAATGTATTCAAGGTTACACAGATATTTATGACTTTGATTGTGATTTAGATGAAGGTGATGAAGGCCAGACTATTCAAGTAAAATTCAAGCCTACATTTAAGCAGAATTCAGAATATCCATTTGTTCAAGGATATGTGTCATTTTTCTCAAGCGAATCCAGAGATGCTAGTTCTAGATTGGGAACAATTCATGCTTCATCTTCCTCAGAATTAGATAATGGTTATATAGTTGGGCAAATAACATTGCCATTAGTTGATTCAACTGGTGAATATGATATTTATTATGTATTTGTAGGTCAAGCAAAGGATACTTATAATGAACTTAATGGATATAATGATTTATATAATTTCAAAATAACTATTAATGATGTTGCTCAAGTTGCTGTCACACCAGAAATAGCCATTGAAGTAAATGCTTCAAATGTTTTACAATCTGAAAAAGTTAAAGTTAATGTAACTGTAAGCAATGAAGGCACTTCTATTAATGAAGGTCAAGTTGCTTTCTATTATGATGGCGAGACCACTCCAATTGACACTGTTGATTTGGCCAGTAAAGATTATATTGAAATCGATACCAGTGCATTAACAGTTGGAACAACCTACACAGTTCTTGCCAAGTACCTTGGTGTTGAAAATAAGTATAATCCAAAAGATTCTGAAACCGGGACTTTCACTGTTGTTGTAAAGCCTGAAATATCTCTAACTCCAAGTGAAGCTTTAACAATCAGACAGGGTCAAAGTGAAACTTTAACACCTTCAATATCACCTGAAGTCACATCAGGAAGCATAACCTACTTTGATGGTGATGAGGAAATTGAAGGATTAACAGATGTTGAATACAACACTCCATTTACAACTGGAGCCTTAAGTGTTGGAATCCATTCCATTTCAGTCAAATACAATGGAACAAGCGGATTTTTAGCAAGTGAAAAGTCAGCTCCGGTAAATGTCATTGTAAACCCATCAACCGGTTTTGTCATTGACATTGCAAATAGAACCTATGGTGAACACTCAATTGCAACAATTACTGTTGCCCAAGCCGGTGAATATACAATTGTAATAAGTGACATTGAAAGTCCGTTTACAAAAACATTCGCTGATGCAGGCACAGACACTATTGATTTGGGTGTTTTAAAGGCCAGTGATTTATACACTGCTACTTTGAAATTCGGTGATGAAGTCTTAAATACAACAAAATTCAATGTCACTAAAAAAACACCTACTGAAATCAGATTAAATTCCGATTTGGATGAAAATCCTGTTGAAGGCACTGCAAATAAAATCTCTGCCACCGTATGGGACGGTCAATCTCAAATAACAGTAGGTACAATCACCTTTAAAGAAGAAGGAAAAAGTGATGTTGAAAGGGCGATCGGTGCAGAATATGACCTTACTGATTTAAGCGTTGGAACTCATATCATAACTGTTGAATTCAGCGGAAACGACAATTATACTGTATTGAGCAGTGAAAAGACAATCACTGTTAAAGAGATTATCACACCAAATATTGCTTTACAGGTCAACGAATCCAATGTAATCAAAGGCAATAAGGTCAAACTGAATGTCACTGTTGCAAATGGTGAAAGCGTCATCAGGGAAGGCCAGGTTGCTTTCTATTATGATGGTCAGACCACTCCAATCGACACTGTTGATTTGGCAAGTAAAGACTACATAGAAATCGATACCAGTGATTTAACCGTTGGAACATCATACACTGTTCTTGCAAAATATCTAGGCGTTGAAAACAAGTACAATCCAAAAGAATCTGAAACAAGGACTTTCAGCGTAGTTGAACCGCCTGTATTGCAGACACTTCCATTGACATTAACAATTGAAGGAAAAACCAGCATCAATGTCACCCATGGCATTTACTATGAGCTATATGCCGAATCAACTATTGACAATGTTGCATTAAAGCTTTATGATGGAAGCGATGAGGTATCAGGAAACTATAAAACAAACACTCCTTTCAATTTATATTGGGGCAGTGAGGAAGTTGGAATGCATGATGTATATGTTGTATTTGAAGGAAACCAAACCCATCAATCAGCTGAAAGTCATGTAAGCGTTAAAGTATATCCTAAAGCAACTTCCACATTGTATCTTGAATTGACTCCGAATAATTCAGTTGAAGGAAATGTTGTAGATGTGACTGCTAAGGTATATTATGAATCAGGTTCAGATAAAGTGTATCTAACTGAAGGTATTCTAACATTATATTCATCATATAATGATTGGTACAACAATGAAAATGCCATAGCTACTTTAAATATCAAGGATAGTGGAAGCTTTTCATATAATGTTCCAAGTGCAACTGACTCCCCTTCAAGCAGCAATATTCTCTATGGTGATTTTGAAGGAATAAACGGTGAATATTACTATGTTACAACCAGCTATATTTCAGATTCATTCTACAGCATTAAACCGAATACAGTTTCATTGGAGCTAAGCTCATCTGAAGTTACCTCCGGTGAATCAGTCACTTTAACCGTAACAGTTTCCAACTACAAAACTCTAAGTGAAGATTCACTTGTAAGAGTTTATGTTGATGATGCATTAAAAGGAAGCTTCGAAACCTCCTATTCATATGGATATTATAATCTGGTCAACACCTATTCCCTGGACACTACAGGATTAAGTGACAGAGAACATAGCATTTACGTTAAATACGATGGAATTGTTGACAGGTATTTCTATTATGCAGGCAATTCAAGTGAAAAACTTAGCTTAAATGTTATTTCATCAACACCTGTTGTAAAAACAATTTCAATTTCTTCAGATGAAATAGACTACAACACAAAAGCAACACTTACAGTAACCGGAACTGCAGGAACATACACTGTAACTGTCAACGGACATGATTATGATGTAACCGTTCCGGATTCAGGATCTGCTACTGTTCTAATTGATGAGATTTTAGCTGCAAACACTACAGCTTATGGCGTAAGAATTGTATCCACAACAGATTCAACACTTAATAATGTATCTACTCTTCTTGTAAAAGCAATAAGTCCGGGTTTATCAGTTTCTTCAACTAAAACCTCAATTACTTATGGTGAAGCAATTACAATCAGTGCAGATAAAAACTCACAGGCAACCGGTGATGTAAAATTCTATGAAGGCGCCAGTGAAATCAATGTAAATAATGTTGTATTGACAGCTGGAAGCCACACAATTACAGCAAAATATGCTGGTAACGGCAATTATTCAGCTGAAGATAAAAGCATTACCATCAACGTAGCTAAGGCAACAAACAATGTTGTAATTACTGCAGGTGATGTGACATTGCCAAGTGATGTTTCTGTAAGCGTTAAAGCAGACATTGCAGGAACATATATTGTTAAATTTGACAGCACTCACAGTGTAAGCGTAACTGTATCCTCCAATGGCGCAACAGGAAGCCAAACAATATCTCTTCCTGCAGGCTCATACACTCCAAGCATTATTGGCTACAGTGATGACAATTATGAAGCTAGTGTGACTGCTTCCAGGCTAACTGTTTCAAATCAGCAGGAAACACCTGCTGTTGTTGCAAGTTTAAAAATCAGGGATGCGGATAGTCCGTCAAACACCACAATCACAATTTCAGGTGAAGGTAACATTACCATAAACCTTGAATATTATGTGGTAAAACCTTATGATGGGGCTACTGTCGAATACATTGCATTTAATGTAAACGGTGAGACCAAAAGCATAGACCACATTGTAAACGGAGCTTATACAAAAGTTTCATTTACAGTAAATGAGACTTCAACATTTACACTTTCAGCATACTACTTTGCATGGAAACTGCTTGAAAATGAATGCAACGTGACAAGCAACTCTTTAACTTACAATATACTAGTCAAAAATCAGACTGTTAGTGATACTGTAACCATAAGTGTTTCTGATGTGATATATCCGAATAATGCAACAGGAATTGTCAAATCAACAGTTGACGGAGACTACATTGTAAACGTAAACAATAAGGATTATGAAGTTAAAGTTGCAAACGGCACTTCCAGTGTAACATTTGATGTGTTAGTGCCTGGAGAATATAAAGTGACTGTCATTTCTAAAGCTAATGCAGGCATCAAAAGCATTGCAAGCTTTAAAGTTGAAAAAATCAGTGATTTTGAAATGAATTGCCAGGCAGTAAATGCCACTGCAGGCAATACAAAACTGATTGCTGTTTTAGCAGATGGTGCAAAAGGATCTGTTTCACTATCAATTGGAAATAAAACCTATAATAGTTCAGTTGAAAACGGAAAAGCTACTGTGGATTTAAGTGATCTTAAAGCAGGCAGCTATATTGTACAAACCTCTTATTCCGGCGACGACATATACTCAAACAAAACCTCTACAGATATTATCTATATTTCTGGAACAGAATCTGATTCCACAATAATAGCCTCAGACATGAAAAGAGGATATAACAGTGGAATGGACTTTAATGCAACATTCAAAGACTTAAGCGGTAACATCCTTTCAAATGCCAATGTCACTTTTGTAGTTGAAAATCAAACTTTTTCACTTCTCACAGATGCAAATGGTGTAGCCAGATTCAACAACAGCCTTGATGTAGGAATCTATTCAATTACCTTAATCAACCCGGCAACAGGCGAGATTAAAAATGCAAATCTTACAATCGTTGCTAGATTAATAGGTAATGTTAATATCACAGGAGACTACTTGTCCTGTCCTTCATACATTGTTCAGGCTTTCGGTGATGACGGTTTGCCTGTCGGTGAGGGAGAAATTGTAAATGTCGTATTTGCTGGTAAAACATATTCAATCAAGACCAATGCAACCGGCCATGCCGTAAGAACCATCGGTCTTGCACCTGGATTATATGGTGTCTATTCCATATATGAAGGTTATAAAACCGATGCTAATGTCATTCATGTTACACAGATTTTAAAATCAAGCAATGTGAATGTTAAAAAGTCAGCTTCTAAATTAACACTTAAAGCAACACTAAAATCATCTGATGGTAAAGCATTGGCAGGCAAAAAGCTAACCTTTACATTTAAAGGTAAAACATACTCTGCCAAAACCGATGCAAAAGGTATTGCAAAAGTAGTTATCAAGAAGAATGTCATTAAAAAGCTTAAGGCCGGCAGTTCCTACAAGTTTAAGGTTAAATATGTAAATGACAGCATTTCCAAAATTGTAAAAGTTAAAAAATAGGGATTTCATATCCTTATTTTTCTTATTTTTTATAGTTGTGAATTTAATTTTACAACGATTTTGTTTTCAATTAATATTTATCATATAACAACTGATTTGTCAGTATTTCCTTTTAAGATAATATATTATAATTTAGGTATAACTAAACATTCTATTATTGAAATAGGAAACAAAAATAGATTATTTTATATATTAGAATTTATTTATAATTTATTGTATAATTTCGATTATACCTAAATAAAGGTATTTTAATTTAAGTTGAATTTTAATTTTACCTCAAGTACGCATTTGATTTAAATTTTATACCTTTATTAGTTTAAATTTCATTTTTGGTATAAATTTCAAAGCGGTTGAGTTAATGCATGAATTTAGTTCTACTTATTTTCAATACTTGAATTTCTCGATTTGAGGCTATTTAAATCAACTTTTCGTGTACCTTCGTAATTTCCACTTTCAAAAAGTTCAATTCTTTCATTATAATAGGAAGCTTCTTCATACTAAGATCCTTTTCTATAATTACTCATGTTTTTTCTCTATTATTTAAATTTTGCTTTTAAATGATTGCAATTTTACATATTGGTACAATATTTTATTTAAATTTAAAATAAGCGTCTAAAACTAGATATGATTATCCAATTCACGTTTAGGAATAAATTTCAAAGCGGATGAGTTAATGCAGTACCTTTTAGAACCACCGGGACCATCATGAAAGAGGTGTCCGAGGTGTGAGTTTGATTTGGCGCTTCTAACTTCAATGCGTGTACTTCCATGAGAAAAGTCTCTGTGTAATGTAACAGCATCTTCAGATATCGGCTTTGAAAATGCAGGCCATCCGCATCCTGAATCGAATTTGTCATCTGAAGAAAAGAGAACTTCACCATCTACAACATCTACATATACACCATCTTCAAAAAAGTCATCATACTTTCCACTATATGGTGCTTCTGTCATTGCAAGCTGTGTTATTTCATACTCTTTGCGGCTCAAGTGGTCGAATTCTTCATCGTCTATTAAATTTAAATCAACATGACAGTAGCCCTGTGGATTTCTTTCAAGATACTTTTGGTGATAGTCTTCAGCAGGATAGAAACTGTTAATTGCGTGAGCCTCAACAGCTATTTTTTTGGATGCTTCAGCCTGCTTTAATCTCAAAAACTTCAAAACAACACTTTTTTGAGAGTCTTCCTGCCAGTAGATTCCGGTTCTGTATTGCGTACCAACATCTGCACCCTGACGGTTTTTGCTATGTGGATCAATAATTTTAAAGAAATTCTCCAAAATGTCTTCAAGTGAAATGATTTCAGGATTGTATGTTACCTTGACGGTTTCAGCATGACCTGTTTTTCCAGTGCATACCTTTTCATAGGTTGGTGCCAAATCGATGCCGTTTGCATATCCCACTTCCGTCTGGTTGACTCCCTTAAGTCTTGAGATGAATGCTTCAACACCCCAGAAGCATCCTCCGGCTAGATAGATTACCTGCTGTTTTACAAACATACTATTAGTTTTGTTTTCAACAATATAAAGTTAAATGGCAATTCAAATTCCGACAAAAATCTTTTAAATTAAAAAAACCATACTTTAATATGGAGGAATTAAGCTATGTTTTACAGTACTATTATGAAAATTGATTCAATTGACAGGCTTAGAGATATCAGAGATGCATTACTCGTTGAACAAGGTATCAACCCTACTCGTCAAGGTGAACAGGCTATCAAAGTGGTAGTTGAAAGAATCGATGAAATTCAGGCTACTTTAGATAAATCTGCAACAAAAAACAGAAACAGAAACAGATAAGTGATTTTTGTGTTAAGGCGAGTAACCAGCACTAGACGATTGCTTAGAAAAAGAATGTACAAGGCACCCCATAATCGTCATAGGCAAAATACGTATTATCGTGAAAATAAAAACCTTGTAAAAGCCCATCAGGAAAAGTTCAAGGATATGAATGGGCCAAACATAAGACGCAAAAGAAGACCTAAACGTGAAGTCGATGAAGGTTTTAAAATGTCTTACAGGTACAAATATTATCAAATTGATATAATAGAAGATGATGAAGAATTAGATGAATAATTCTTCTTAAAACTCTTTTTTTGAAATAACTCTATTTTCGTTATGGATATTTAATATGATGCCTGAAAAAGCATCATCGTTTTTTGAAAGCTCTTTAAACAGTTCAGCTGATACTTCAGTCGGTTCGTAATCAGTTAACTCTAAATATTCAAAGCCTTTTTTGTATTCTTCTAATGAAGAAAAGACAATAATCTTAAAGTCATCAAGGCTTCCTGTTACAAGAAAGTCCCTTTCGTGGTCATCTCCAAGTGTTGGGCAAATGAATTTCATTTAAAAACTTCCTGTTCTGTCCATATTGAAGTTCTGTGAATGGGGATTGATTACAAAGCCCTGAAAATATTCGTCCTCTTCAGCCATTTTGGAAATGTCTTCAGGTGAGATTACTTTCATCTCAAGCTTGTCCAAAAAGAGTTTAGCGATTTTTGCACTTCCAATGGCATACTCACGAATATCTGTAAAGACAGGAATAATGTATTGCCTGCTTGCTTCAGTTAAGGTCAACTTGACAGGTTTTTCAGCCTCATCAACCAGTGTAAAATAGATTTCATCAGGATAAGCTAATCTGATGTTTTTCTTAACTGCTTCAAGCTCAGGAGCATCCTCGCTTTTAAGCTTTTTTGCCATGTCAGCATATATCTGGATATACTCCTTAAGCTGGCTTTTGGAAGCCTTTACATTATTTTTCTTGTAGTCTTCGTAATCTTTAGGATTCATACTATTCACAGCAGTCGTGGACATCTTCGTGGGAAATGACAAAGTCCCATTGAGGTGCGTTGATTGCAAGGCCGATGAATTCCTCATCGTCGTGGTGGTCAGCAATAATTTCATTTCCTGTTTTTTTCTCACATACAAATTCAATGTCACCGAATTCATCTTTAAACTCTTCGATTGCAGCGTTTGCCTCTTCCTCATCAGTAAAAGCAGGAATTACAAACTCTTCTGAGTCTTCTTCTTCATCACTTACAATAAGTGCAACAACTTCCTTTTCCTCGCCGGAGCCGTTTAGGACAATGATGAATTCCTCATTGAAAACCTTGTGTTCGATGTCATGGTAGATTTCATTGAGTTCATTGATCTGGTCAATGTTTTCCTCTTCAAAGCTTTCTGGAAGCTCTTCGTTTTCATCCAAGCTGCTTTCGATTTTTTCGTTTAAGTCATCGTCAAGTTCTATGAATTTTTCAATTAATTGTTTAACTTCGCTCATAATAATCACGTAAAAATAAGTTTTTAAAAACAAATGAACATTCTCTTCCTAAACACCACTAAAGGAATACAAACGAATGCTCATTTCAACCATCACCATTGTTCATATTATAAAAAAATAGTATGTAAAATATGAACAATACTATTTTAATTTTTAACATATATAAAGGTTTAGTATCTAAAAGGTACTTTCGATAGCTTTAATTAAGTTATATATAATTTTATTGGTGCTTGTGTCAATATTGTTGGCATCGCCAAGCTCTATAACCTTGCCGTTTAGGGAGTCAATTTCGGTTCTGATTTTCCTTTGGATGTCCTGATGGGTTGATGAGAAATGATTGTAGGTGTCGGGAACAAGCTTTGAGTAGAATAAGTCCTTATATTCATCCGAGCTGTTCCAAAGAGTTGTATATCCGCTCGCTTTAATCACTTCGAAAATCTCATCTATTATATTGTTCATGATTTCGACAGTGTATTCGTTTTCGGTGAGTGCGCCGTAATGGACATTCAATATTGCTCCTAAGGGGTTCAGGGCACAGTTGTAAAGCATTTTAGCCCAAAGGTACTTGTCAAGTTCGTAGGTTATTTCACACTTGATTCCGGAAGCCGTTATCTTATCTGCAATTTCCTGCAAGGTTTTAGGGTCTTCACCCTGAAGTGATCCGATTAGGATTGGTTCGGTGTAGACTGTAACTTCACTGATGTGTCTTTCTGGACGGGCAAAGCCTGTGATTACACGTGCACAGAAGACTTGGTTTTTATTGAAATATTTCAGGTATTCACTGTCGTTTCCAAATCCGTTTTGAAAGATTATGATTTTGGTGTTGTCCTTAAACAGGTTTTTATGCTCGTTTAGGTTTTCAGCTATTGTTTTGTTTTGTGTTGTTTTAGTTGAAACGAAAATATAGTCGAAATACTTTTCTGGGATTTTGCCGTAGCTTTCAAATACTTTGACGCTGTTAAATGAGTAGTTTTCAAATAGCCCTGTTCTTTTGACTCCGTTTTCTTTTATTGCCTTTGCGGTTTTACCTGTTGCATAGATTGCCACATTAACGTTTTGTGAGAGAAGTGAGGTGGCAAGGCCGATGCCCACACCGCCTGCACCGATGATTAAAACATTCATAACTTTAACTTTATATTTTTAGGTATATATTAATTAATCTAAAATATATTTTAAAAATTTTCAATTATACATTAAATTTTATATATTATTTTTACAATAGTTATTATTGTAAAGTTTATTTTAATTTTATTAAGTATAACTTTATAACAAATTAGATGTGATTGGATGAAAATAGATAAAAAGATATTAATCTGCGCACTTCTTGCAATAATGGTGCTGATATGCATCAACGGCGTAAGTGCGCAGGATACAATAGATAAGAATTTAACAACATCCGATACGGGTGATGGGGTGATAGGAGATGAAGCATCTCTAGACGCTCTTGAAGTATCGGATAGTGGAGAGAAATTAGGTGGTAACACTCTTACTGTTGGTGAGGGTGAGACATATACGACAATTGCAAGTGCCGTTACTGATGCAAGTAGTGGGGATACAATTTATATTAAAAATGGTAATTATCAAGAAGGAAAATTCACTAGTTTGACAAAAAGTTTAACATTTGAAGGTCAAAGTAAAGAACATGTGATAATTGATTATACAGCTTCTCAATCTTTTTTAACTACTTCTAGTGATATTGAAATTACTGTTAAAAATATGCAATTTAAAGGTTTAAATTCTGGAAATAATGCTTTATTCCAGTTTACATATACTACAAATAAATTAACTATTGATAATTGTATAATTGATGATTGTGGTTCTAAAAATTTATTGAATTTAGGTAAAGCAACAGTATTACTTAAAGATACTCAATTTTTAAATTGTAGAGCAACTGCAACTGCGGGAGCATTTATTACTACTGCTGGAGGTAGTATCACTATGACCAATTGTCTATTCAATAATTCCAGATACACTGCTTCAAGCGGTCAATCAAATGCAATCATATATTGTAGTAGTGCAGACAGTACTGTGATAATTAATGGGGGTACAACTATTTCCAACTGTCAAGGAAGCTCCTTTAGTATTATTAGGAATAATGGGGGTACTGTAACTGTTTCCGATTCAAGAATTGTTGATAATGCAATTACTCATGCATCAAGTAGTGTATTTTACAATACTGGTTCTTCCTCAAATCTTAATGCAGTGATTACAGTTACTAATTCTGTAATCTCAGGAAATACTAATGTTAACTTAATATATCAAAATGATTATACAAAATCCACTAGTGTTCAATATTGTAATATTCAGGGAAATACAATTACAAATATGGTCTCTAGTGGTTCTGCTACAATAACTAAAAATTACTGGGGAACAAATGAAGAATCAGAAGTTCCTGATGGCGCATCTCCATACGTAATTTTCGAATCAGACAGTTATAAACTAAGTGATAATTCTGAATCAAATATTGCTATTCCTTCATTAACTGAAGAACCTTCAAATTCATTTACAATTTATGTAGACCCAGTTAATGGTGACAATTCAAAAGATGGTTCTAGTGAAGATAATGCAGTTAAAGACATTTCAACTGCGGTTTCAAAAGCCAACAATGGTAAAATAATTTTACTTGCAGGCACACACAATGTTGCAAGCACAATTTCCATCGATAAGGATTTAGACATTCAGGGTAAAGGTGCAGTAATAATTTCAGCTGCAACACAAGTTTTCAACAACCCTGATAAGGAACTTAACTTAACAAACATTAAATTCACAAGCGCTGCAACTGGTGATGGTGCTGTAATTTCAAGTAATGGAAAATTAAATATTGAAAAATGTATTATTGAAGCAACCACTACTGCTAGTTCAATTTATATTGGTGCTGGTGAAGCAAACATTGCAAACTCAGTATTATTAAATGCAAACGGACAATCATTAGCAAAAGCCAGTGGTGCAACTGTAACTGCAGACAATAACTGGTGGGGTGTAAACTCAACTCCTAACGATATTGCACAAAACTGGATTGTAATGGATGCTAGTATAATTTCAAACAGCAAAATCGGTGCAGGTGATGAAATCAGTATAGCAGTTTCATTTGAAAAATTAAACGATGGAAGTGCATATGATGGAAAATTACCTGACTTCGAAGTTCCTTTAACTTCAACAAGTACTGATTTGGCTTCACAGACATTAACCATTTCAAACAACAAGAAAACAGTTACATGCACTGCAAACAATGACAATACAATAACAGTTTCATCTGGAAGTACAACAATTACTCTTCCGGTAAAAATCTATGTTGCTCCTGAAATAATGTATGTGGCAACCAATGGTAACGATGAAAATGATGGTGATGAGGCACATCCT
>JAFUCN010000036.1 GCA_017459665.1 Methanobrevibacter sp.
AGAACTCTTCGTATCCTTTACCGAATGAACGGATATCCATGTAGTAACAGGTTACTTCGGTGTCAGGTTCGTGGTCAGTACATAATTGAGCGTTTTTCATGGAGTACATGCAACATACTCTGGAACAGTATGGTTTACCGATTTGTTCATCTCTTGAACCTACACAGTGGATAAATGCTACACGTTTAGGTTCGATACCGTCGGAAGGTTTGATTACGTGACCACCAGTAGGACCTGATGCGTTAATCATCCTTTCAATTTCCATAGCGGTAATAACGTTTGAGAAACGTCCGTAACCGTATTGGTAAATTCCGGATGGGTCGAATGGGTCGTAACCGATTGCAGCTACAATAGTACCGACTTCTAATTCGATTTCTTCAGGTTGTTGGTTGTGGTCGATTGCGTCTGGTCCACATGCTTGTACACATAAGTTACATTCGATACAGTAGTCTTTATCGATGGTTGCACATAATGGTACAGCTTGAGGGAATGGGATGTATGCAGCTTTTACCATACCGACACCTTCGTCGTAGTAGTTAGGTATTTCGATAGGACAAGCTTCTTGACAAGATCCACATCCAGTACATAAATCTTCATCAACGTATCTTGCTTTTTTCTCTACTTTTACTGTGAAGTTTCCGATGTATCCGTCTACTTCTTTAACTTCAGCATAAGAGATTAATTCGATGTTGTCGTGTTTTGCACAGTCTACCATCTTAGGTGCTAAAATACACATTGAACAGTCGAGAGTTGGGAAAGTTTTATCTAATTGTCCCATTCTTCCACCGATAGTTGGGTTTCTTTCTACCATGTAGGTTTTGAATCCCATGTCACCTAAATCTAAAGCGGTTTGAATACCAGCTACTCCACCACCAATAACTAAAGCAGTGTTGTTTACTGCTACTTTAGTAGCTTCTAATGGTTCGAGTAATCTAGCTTTAGCAACAGCCATACGTGTTAAGTCTTTTGCTTTAGCGGTTGCTGCTTCAGGTTCGTTCATGTGTACCCAAGAGTCTTGTTCTCTTAAGTTAGCAAATTCAAATAAGAATTTGTTTAATCCTGCTTCTTCTACACATCTACGGAAAGTAGGTTCGTGAAGACGAGGGGAACAAGCTGCTACAACAATTCTGTTTAAGTTTTTCTCTTTGATTTCTTCTTGGATCATTGCTTGACCTGGGTCAGAACACATGTATTTGTAATCAGTTGCAAATACTACATTAGGTAATGTCTTTGCATATTCTGCAACATCAGGACAGTCAACGACTCCACCAACGTTTACACCACAGTGGCAAACGAAAACTCCGATCCTTATTTCTTCGTTATTATTTATTTCTTCTGCCATATAATTCACCTTGTACAAGTCGTGAAAAATATCTAATATATATAAAAAATTGCAATTTTTAAAATAAGTTATAGAATTTTTACA
Source organism: Methanobrevibacter sp. (assembly GCA_017459665.1). Classification (GTDB taxonomy): domain Archaea; phylum Methanobacteriota; class Methanobacteria; order Methanobacteriales; family Methanobacteriaceae; genus Methanocatella. The sequence continues at coordinate 1,427 of JAFUCN010000036.1, forward strand.
TAGTATTAGATATACATATGTAGTAAGAACACACTTATAAAGGTTTCTGAAAAAATCTTAGAGTAAAGTTTATATATGAGAAATAAATAACGGACTTATATTAACTTTAAATAAATAAAAAAGATTTAATAAGGATATTTTTGACAAATAAAGAATTAAAATCTATTTTTCGATAAATGAAAAATTTAGGTTATAATAAATTTTCAATTTTTTTGTTATAATACCATGATAATCAGCGGAAGTGTAATCAAAGAGATTACAGTGTTGATTAAAATACAGTCAGATGTCAGCTCATAATCTAACTTGTATGAAATAGCAAGTAACAATGACATCATTCCAGATGGCATTGCGGCCTCAACAATTGATATAGTATGCTCCAGATTTATTAATCCTATTTGTGAAGCAAATATAAAGGCAACCAGTGGGAAAAATGCCAATTTCATGACTGATGTAAAGGCAATCATTGATTTTGATCTAGAAATCGCACCCAAATCAATTGAAAGACCTAATGCAATCATGATTAGTGGAATTGCACCTTGACCTAGATAATTGATGGTGTTTTCTAAAACACTGCCTATTGGAATGTTTAATATATTAAGAAGAATTCCTAAAATTACAGCCCACAATGGTGGAAACAAAGCAATCTTTTTAACGGATTTTTTAGCAGTACCGCCAAATTTCAATGTTAATACAAATGAAAGTGCTAAAAATGTGATTAAAGTAGCTATATCACAGAAAATTGCTCTTAAAAAACCGTCCTGACCATAAATTCCTAAAGTAACTGGATAACCCATAAAAGCGGTGTTAGCTATCATTACTGTAACTAAAACAGACCATAATTTCTTATCATCTAACTTAAACTGTTTTAAAATTAAATATGAAACAATACCCGTTATTAAAGAAGAAAATAGAATTACAAAAGGCAGTATGCCTAATTTCAAAATCATTGCCAAATCAGCATTATACAATGCATGGAAAATCATACAAGGCAATAGAATATACATAACTATTTTATTGAATGGATCAATGTCTTTAGAAGAAAGGAAATCTATTCTTTTTAAAAAATAGCCCAACCCAATCATTAAAACGATTGATAAAATAGTAATTTCTATTGCATTCATGTTATAAAAGTTAAAAATTAAAAGTATATAAAATTATTGAAAAAAAGAAAAAAATTAAAATTAACTAACGATACCTTCGCTAGTAATTTTAAATACGCATTCACCTTCAGGTAAATGAGGAGAATCCACTAAACGTGCAATTCTTTTTCCAGCCAAACCTTTTTTAAGCCAAATTCTATAAGTAGAAGCGTGACCTAAAACGTGTCCCCCAATAGCTTTGGTTGGACTTCCAAAGAAGGAATCCGGTTTAGCTTGTACCTGGTTGGTAATAAATACAGCTACATTGTATGTATTAGCAATTTGTTGAAGGGAGTGTAAATGTTGATTTAATTTTTGTTGTCTTACAGCTAAAGACTCTCTTCCAACATATTCTGCTCTGAAATGAGCCATCAATGAATCAACAATGACTAATTTGATATTATTACCGCTTTGAATGAGTTCATTAATCTTATCTACCATTAAAATTTGGTGAGAAGAGTTGAATGCACGAGCAACATGAATTCTTTGTAAAACTTCTTGAACATCCAATTCAAATCCGTTAGCGATTTGTTCAATTCTTTCCGGACGGAAAGTGTTTTCAGTATCGATAAATACACATTCACCATCAAGACCGCCAAGTTCTTCAGGTAATTGAACAGTAACAGCTAATTCATGAGAAATTTGACTTTTACCAGATCCAAACTCACCGAATACTTCAGTGATAGATTGGGTTTCAATTCCACCACCAATTAAATCATTGAATTCCTGGCTACCTACAGTAATGTGACCAACATCTCTTCTTCTTTCAAGTACATCGTATGCAGTTTCAAAATCAATATTTTCAGATCTACGGGCAGCTTCGATAACTTTTTCAGCTACACCTTCACCAATTTCGGCTTTTACAGATAATTCTTTTGGAGTTGCAGTAGCTAATCTCATCATGTCTGCAAAACCTGCATCTATTAATTTTTCTGCGGTTTTTTCACCAACACCTGGTAAATCACTTAATTCAACCATAACAACCATTCCTTAATTTATTTAATAATATTTAGATATAATTCTTTTAGGGCTTAACCTATTTTCTTCATTGTATTCGTCAAAACTTACATTAGCGATTATCTCAACTGTTATTCCTTCTAAATCTTGAAGTTTATCTTCAATTCCATAACCGTCATCAATAAGGCTAATTACTTCTTCTTTTTTCATTCCAAGTAACTCTTCAGCTAAGTTATCAAAGAAGGTAACTTGAATTTCTCCAGTATCATCTTCTATTCTTGTAGGAATCATGAATAAATAACTTGGCTCATCAAATATGTGACCACAGTTATCACAAACATATTCATCAATTGTTTCCTCTACATTAGCTCTACAATTTGGACATTTTTTAAGAATAGTTCTTTCAGTGCCAACATCCTTAATTGTACCAGTTACACAGACATTAGTATCATCTTCTCCTAAAGCTTCAATTGGTTTTGAAACAAAAATCATTTCCATCAATTCTTCTTGAGAAGGTAATTTATTTATTTCGCTTTCACTTGGTTCAAGTACAGCAGTGCTTCTGGTTACAGTAGCTTCAATACGGTTATCCATGTCTAGACCGAAACGAGGATTTTGCAATTTGATTGCTTGACCGATTTCGAATTCTTTTTGAGCATCTTTATCCCATAAAACAACTCTAAGGGAACCAGTATCGTCTGCAATTTCAATATTTCTAACATGACCTTCACTGCCATCATCTCTTTCGAAATCACGAACATCATTTAATTCAATGATTCTGCCTATAACAATGATGTCTTGGTCATCTTCATCGATGTCATTGATATTTTTGTAATCGTAGAGAGTTTTTTCCAATGTGGATAATTCAGGTATGAACATTGCGGATGCCTGTTCTTCAGATAATTTGATTAATCTGGCTCCTCCACCAATGTTTAAATCAACACTATACATTCCAAGTCTGGTTCTTGCATTTTCAATTTGGTATGCATCACCGACATTGTATTCCTCTTGAGCTCTTTCATTCCATAAAGATAATCTGACTTTTCCAGATTCATCAGCAAAAAGAATAGATCTGACAATACCCACACTACCGTCATCCCTTTGGAATTCATTGGTATCGTCAACAGAAAGAATCCTACCAACAACGTCAAGTTCGATTCCATCATCATCAATTGCATAGATTTCTCCAATAGGAGTTGGTCTTAATTCATTTCTTAATGATTCGAATTCATCCAATTCTTCAACTGATAAATTTTGTGGGTTTATTGTGATTTGAGTATTGAAGTTAGTGTTCATTGAGTATTGGCTTTGGGTATATTCATCATAACGGACATCACCGCCAATAATTTTAACAATATCTCCTTTGTTTAATGGAAGATCTGTGTCATCGCCCCAGACAGTGACTCTTATATCTCCTGTTGAGTCTCTGACATCAAAGTTTCTGAGTTTTCCTTCACTTTGGTCTGTTTTTCTTATAAATGTTTTAATGTCCTGGAGCCTTGCAACAATACCTTTGATTGAAACATCTTTCTGTTCGCTTACATCAGCGATAGGGGTGAATTCCTGAGCAATTTCAGGAACGTCAAAGTCTCCTTTGATTATTCTTCCATCCCAATGGGTAAGTGAAATTTCACTTTCCCCATCTCTGTTTGTCCTTTCACGTGCTTGGGCTTGAAGTATTTTAACTGTATCGCCGTCTTCGAGACCTAAATCTTTAATTAACTCAACATTTTTATTCCATAATGTATAGGTGATTTTTCCAGAAGCGTCTTGTAATTCAAGGGATGCGACTTTTCCTTCTTTTCCATTCTTTTCATAGCTTCTTATTGTTGGAATTCTAACAATTCTTGCGATAATGTTGACTTTGTTTTCAGGTTCAATATCAGCAATTCTTGTAATTTCTTCTTCGTAAACTGGGAATTTTGAAGGGTCTTCTTCTAAATGTACGACAGTTGATCTTGGCCTTAGGTTTGCTTCAAGACCGGAATATCCTTCTTTGATGTCTACATTTTTAATCTGAATAATGTCTCCTTCTTTGAAATTCTTAATAAGCTTAATGTTTTGAGTCCAGAATACTGACCTTATCACACCAGTATTGTCTTTCAACTCAACATTACAAACTTCACCGCTTGCCCCTTTACGAGTTTTGAATGATCTCGGATTTGAAATTGAAACAACCCTACCAGAAATTGTAACATCCCTGCTTCCTTTTTCAAGTTCACTGATTGTGTTAGTAGAATATTCTGGTTTTTCAGAAACTGTTTCAACTTCTTCATCTTTAAACTCACCTTTAACCATTTTGGCAAAATCAACATCAGCATAAAAAGAAATATCTTCATTTTCTTTTCTGAAATGTTCCATTCTTTTCAGGAAATCTTCTTCAGATACTTTGTCTTTTACTTCTTCATAGATACTTCTTATTTCATCACTCATGGTTGAAGTTGATTCCTCATTTGAAAGTTCCTGATTAACATCAATGCCATGGTTTTTTAAGACTTCACGAGCGCAGTCAACGTCATCTATAAAGTCTATACCAAAGCTTTCACGAACTTCTTCCATTTCAGCGAGGAATGCTTCTTGTGAAATTTGATCTTGTATTTTTTCGTATAATTCTAAAATTTCTTCTTGCATACCAAACCCCTCATAGAAAGTTAATTATTATTTTATGATTGTTATGTATATAAAGTATTAGAGAGAGCATTTGAAATCTAATCGCCCATATGATTATTAATAAAAAATTCAATATAAATATTACTCAAGTACACAAATGTGAAAAAGCAGAAAAGTGTTAATATGCATTTGGATTTTTCTTAACAGCAGTTTTAATCATTATAGCTAAGTCCAAACCCATGTGCCAGTTTTCTACATACTCAATATCGTATTGAATACGTTTTTTAATTGATGTATCTCCACGGCATCCATGAATTTGAGCCCATCCAGTCAAACCAGGTCTAACTTGATGTTTAACCATGTATTTTGGAATATCTTTTTTAAACTGATCTACAAAATATGGTCTTTCAGGCCTTGGACCTACAACGCTCATGTCTCCTTTCAATACATTGAAAAATTGAGGCAATTCATCAATACTAGTTTTTCTGATAAAGTCTCCAACTCTAGTTTTTCTTGGGTCATCTTTAGTTGTCCATTCGGACTTTTCCTCACTAGGGTCCTGAACCTTCATACTGCGGAACTTGTACATCATGAAAGGTTTTCCGTTATGGCCGATTCTTTCCTGCTTAAATATAATAGGACCCGGTGATGTCAGTTTAATGGCTATAGCAGTTAAGATCATGATTGGTGATGTGATAATTATTGCTATAATGGATATTACATAATCGGAAGTGTATTTTAAGAATTTGTTAAAATTATCGTCAAGAGGAACATACCTGATGTTTATGATTGGAATGTCTTCAATCATGTCAATTGACGGCTGAGCAGGGAAATACCTTATATAATCCGGAATGATTTCCGCTTTAATACCCACACGCTCACAGCTTTCCACTAGCTCATTTATACGATAATAATACATCAACGGAATAGCCAGGACAACTCTGTCATACCTGTTATGACTTAAAATATAGTCAATATCCTTAAATGCGCCAATAATTCTGCTTCCTTCAACTTCCATGCCTATATGGCTGGATCTTCCTAAAAATCCGCTGACGACAAAACCCAAATAAGGATTCTCCCTAATTCTTCTTGCGAAAGTAAATGCCAAATCATTGTCTCCCACAATCAGAATATGTTTCAGATTTCTATTGTTAACCCTCAAATTCTTCAGGATGCTTCTGATTGTGAACCTTTCGATAATTCCAAAGAATGTTTCGATTATTGCCAGCAAGAACAGCATTATCCTTGAAAAGTCGGGCTGATTAATAATAAACAGGATAGTAACTAGTGTAACAAATGCTACGATATTTACCTTAATAATCTGTGTTGCTTCTGAGAAAATATTCTTATAAGTTCTTCGGGGCTTATAAAGACCAAATGCAAAGTATAAAAGTAAATATACAGGAACAACAGCAAATACAAAAAACAGGGCATAAGTCTGATAGCTCAAATGTCCCCCCTGTGAAAATAAAGTTGTATTAAATCGTAACCAAAAAGAACAGACAAGAGAGATGGCTATTATCAAAACATCAAGTAATACTAATGTTACATTTAATATCCTTTGATTCTCCTTTATCATGATTACACCAGAAAACTAGTTTTATACTACTTATTTTGTTATCATGACTAATTAAACTTTCTTTTTAAAAATATTCAAAAATAGCTTTAAAGCGCATAAAAGAGCAATTCCAATATAAACAACTGTATTTACTATAAATGAAGACTCCTCTGCATGATTTTTTTTATAATATATATACATTGCACGGTAAAACTCATAAATCAGTTTGGATTTCTGTTTTTTGCTGCTTGCACCTTTAAGGTGGGTTATCTTAGACTCACCATAATAGACTATTTTCCAGCCTGATTTTTTTATTCTATAACATAAATCAATATCCTCGCCATACATGAAGAATGTCTCGTCTAAAAATCCGGCTTCATTTAATGCTTTTGACCTTATAAACATGAACGCTCCTGTAAGACAGTCGATTTCATAGATTTCATCATCAGGCAGATTGTCCAGGTTATAGTTGTCGTCCTTGCTGTTGGTTGGAATATGAAACAGCCTGAAAAATGAGTTTTTGACATTTGGAAAACTTCTCTTACATGCCTTGTCAAGTTCTCCATTTTCCAAAAGAACCCTGCAGCCACATGCGCCGACATTATCGTGTTTTTCCATGTAATAATAAATGTTTTCCAGGGTATTCTCCCACACGATAGTGTCTGAGTTTAAAAGTAGAACATATCTGCCTTGAGCGATGTCCAATGCCTGATTGTTTCCGGCCGCAAACCCGTTATTTTCGGCTGAAGCTATGAATTTGACCTTATCATTAAAGTAATCCTTTAGTCTGGATAGACTATCATCGCCTGATGCATTGTCAACTACAATTATCTCATATGAAAATGGATAATCATATTCTAGAATTGAATTGATGGTATTTTTTGTCAAATCAAAGGTTTGATAGTTTACAATAACAACTGAAAGGTCCATTATAATCAACTTTTTAAGAATTTTAAAGTGTTAATTATTAATTTGTATTCTATTTTAAAATAATTTTTTATATTTTTTGACTTGAATTTTACTTTGGTTATTCTGCTTCTGCCATTGAGGCCTTCACGAATTCCCGCCAGATAAGTTGAACCGAACCCTTTTCTTACAAAGAAAATATATTTGATGAAAAATCCTAAAAATAAGAAAACAAAATTTACAATCTTTAATGGAATCGGAAGATTTTTATAAACCACCCATACATTGTTACGGGCTGCCAGTTTAACTTTAAATTCATTGTATCTGCTTCCGGATGTTGCGCTTCCAATATGGTAAACAATAGCTTGAGGACATAGCAGGTTTTTATATCCATTGATTTTTGATCTTATTGCCAAATCAACATCTTCCATGTATGCAAAAAAGTTATCGTCAAATAAGCCCAAATCTTTTAAAACTGATTTTTTATACATTGCTGCTCCGGCACAGCTTGAAAATATCTCCATAACTTCTGTGTATTCATCCGAATGGTGATTTTCACCTGTTTTTTTAGTCCAAGCAAGCAGGTTATATTCATCACCAACGTCATCGATTAGTTCTTTATTATTATACTGGAGCATTTTCGCTTGTACTGAAAAGATTTCTTCACTAGAAGTTATCAAATTTATTAATTCTTTAATTGATCCCTTTTTGATTTCTGTGTCATTATTGATTGAAAAAATTAGTTCGTTTTTAGCTTTTAAAATACCCTGATTAACTGCAGGTGCAAAACCAATGTTTTCTGTATTTTCAATTAACACCAGAGGAAAACTATAGGAATTATTCTTAAGAAACTCGACACTTCCGTCACTGGACCCATTGTCAACAATGATGACTTCCCCAATGTGTTCACTGTCCTGGTCAAGTGAATCTAAAAATGTCTTAAGGAATCTTTCCCCGTTATAGTTTGGTGTTACTACAGAAACTTTCATTTTAATCAATTGAATTTTTTAGTCTTTTCCATGATTTATAATATATCTTTGGATTTAATAAGAATAGCTTAATCTTATAGGCAAATTTCTTATCACCTTTAAATTTGGACATCTTATCTAATAAATCCAGCTCCTTCATTTTTGAAAGAACCTCATCAAAGTCATAGTTATTGTAAAAGAAATAGTTCATGTTTCCAAATATTGCCTTTGGAATTCTTGAGGTAATAATTAAGTCTGCCAAATCGTTTTTTCCGAGTTTTTTATAAAATTCTGCCAGATTTTCCAATATGCTCACCAATTCAAAGCGTCTGAAATCTGTTGTTCTTATTGCTGAGTCCTGTCTTTGAATATAATAATAAGTAACTTCATTACTGATTGCAACATCACTTCCAAAAGCCAATGCCTTTAAAGCAAACTCTGTATCTTCACCATAAACTGCATCGGTGTTGAATCTAATATTATTATCGTCGATTATGCTTTTTTTATACATTAACTGCCAGAAATGAAATGGAATTTCCATGTTCAGTTCCATCTTTATAAAATCATCACATGAAATGCTTGTCCTTGAGTAATGGTATGGGTTTGATAGTACCTCACCCTCTTTTTTAACAAATTGGATTAAGCTAAAGTCACTTTCTCCATTGTACAGTTCTGACAGGTGATTTCCGGTTATATAGTCATCACCATCAACAAATACTATGTATTCGCCTTGAGCCTCTTTAAGTCCACGATTACGGGCACTGCTTACTCCTGAATTTTCCTGATGAATAACCTTATAGGAAATAAGTGATTTTGATAGCTTTTCATTTATGATTTCCAAACTGTCATCAGTTGAACCGTCATCAATTACTATCAGCTCAAAACTTTTAAAATCCTGATTGATTATTGAATCTAAAGTGCTACCTATATATTGTGATAAATTATAGACTGGGACTATAACACTAACTTTAAAATTATCCATTTTGCCCACCTTATTTTAAAAGATAATCAATAATTCTTTTAGATGCTTGACCGTCTATTGCATCAAATTGTGTAGAAACAAATTGTGATATTTTACTTTTGTCGAAGTTATTATTTCCTATTACATCTATTAGCTCTTCAGTTGTATAAACTATCGGTCCGGGAACGGTTTTTTTAAAATCATAATAAAATCCCCTCTCACTGGATAAATAATTGTCCAAATCATATGTGAAAAATACTGTCGGCTTGTTTAAAGCACAGAATTCTATCATTATTGATGAGTAATCGGTTATCAGCAAGTCGCTGATTAACATCAACTCCTGTTCATTGGAATAGTCACTTACATCAACATACTCGCCTTTAGAAGAAATTGACTCGCTGTAAAATTTGTTTATCTTTGGATGAAGCCTTAAGGCCAATACATACTCGCCACCTAAGGATTCGTTGAATTTTCCCAAATCAAGGAAATTGAACACATCATTGTATTTTTCATCTTCTCTGAATGTCGGAGCATAAAGAATGATCTTTTTATCATCTGGAATATTATATTTTTTAAAGAATTCTGATTTTAACTTGTCCAGATTATGGTCTTCAAAGTAATAGTCCATTCTTGGAAGTCCCAAAGCCTTAATTTTATCCTTAGGCATCTGAAAAGCTTCGCTGTAATATTCTTTGATTTTTTCAGAAGTTGTGATTAAATAATCAGTGTTAGCGGAAATTTTGGAAAGAATTGGTCTGTTTTCAATTTCAACAGATCCTCCAAACTTTTTGGAAGCGCCAGGAGCATGCCATAACTGAACTATGATATTTTCATCTTTGAACTTCATGAAAGCAAGTGGAAAAAAGTTGTCGTTTAAGAAAATGTATTTTGAAGAAGCTAAACTTTTAAAACTGCTAAAAGATAATTTATCCTTGTAAAAAAAGTGAAATTCAAAATTACCCCTTCTCTCGAATTCCTTCTTAATATAATCCAGATTGCCCTTAAAAGACTCTCTTGAATCTATTATAAATGAAATCCTGTTATTTTTGACAGGAGTAAATTTAAACAGTTTAAATAAAATTCCATATATTTTATGCTTTAGATATGACATATAGACCAATAATTAATGGAAGAAAGCGAGCATTCCAGGAATAGATTCAAGCATAGCCTGAAGACCTAAAATGAATATTGCCAAACCACCAATAAAGTTAATATAACGTGCATATTTCATAGCAACTTTAGTACCAAATGTACCAATTAAAAGCCAGCAGCAAACAGCAATTAAACTTAAAATAGCCAATCCCACTGGATTAACATGAGCAGCAACCCCTTGAGCAGCCAAAATTAAGTTTTCAATGTTACCGAAGATAAGCAAACCCATAAATTGTTTTAAGTCACTGGTCATCCTATTCACCCCTAACGGATTCAATCATTGCCTGAAGACCTAAAATAAAGATTGCAAGTCCACCGATAAAATCAATAAAATCAACATAATCAAATAACAATTGGGTTGCAAAAGTTCCAATCATTAACCAAACAATAACAACACAGATACTGGCTATTCCTAATTTTAAAGGATTTACACCAGCTACAACACCTTGTGAAGATAATACCAAATTTTCAATATTCCCAAATATGATTAAACCAACAAAAGGTAAATATTGCTCCAACATTTAATCACCATTTCCCATAAATTCAAAAGATAAAAAAATATCTTATCTAATCAATATTAACTAATTATAATATATAAAATTATCTTAAAAAATGATTTTTAAATTTTAAAAAAAAATTAATATTTTACACTAAAAATTACATTTAAATTATAAAAAACTAGAAATATCGAAAATTAAATTGAACAAAATAAAAAAATTAGAGGTAGATTTCAAGTGTAAAAACTACCTGTTTGAATACATTTTTTTATAGTATTCCTGATACTGGCCACTTTTGACCTGTTCTGTCCAGTCCTGATTATCCAAATACCAGTGGATTGTCTCTTTGATGCCCACTTCAAAGGTATATTTTGGAGACCATCCCAAATCATTCTGGATTTTTGTTGAATCAATTGCATAACGCCTGTCATGGCCTAACCTATCTGTTACGAATTCTATTAGTGATTCATCCTTATCAAGTTCATCCAATATTAGCTTGACGATTTCGATGTTCTGCTTTTCATTGTTTCCACCTATATTGTAGACTTCACCAAGAACACCTTCATGCATCACCAAATCGATGGCCTGACAGTGGTCATAGACATGCAGCCAGTCCCTGATGTTTTTACCATCACCGTAGACAGGCAGCTTCTTGTCTTCTAATGTATTTGAAATCATTAATGGAATTAATTTTTCAGGAAACTGATAAGGCCCATAGTTATTTGAACAGCGTGTGATATTTATAGGCAATCCGAATGTCTCACCATAAGCTCTTGTAATCAAATCCCCACCGGCTTTTGAAGCTGAATACGGACTGTTAGGCTGTAGCGGTGTGGTTTCTGTGAAATAACCAGTTTTACCTAATGTTCCATAAACCTCATCGGTTGAAATCTGAATGTATTTTTCAACACCATGCTCTTTGGCGGCATTCAATAGAACCTGTGTGCCCAAGACATTTGATTTGATGAATATTTCAGGATCTGTTATGCTTCTGTCAACATGGCTTTCAGCTGCAAAGTTAATTACATAATCGCACTCTTTTACCAAATCATCGACAACGCTTTTATCTCTAATGTCACCTTTTACAAATGAATAATTATCCTTATCTTCAATATCCTTTAAATTTTCAAGGTTTCCGCAGTAAGTTAGCGCATCCAAGTTAATAATTTTGTATTCGGAATATTTGTTTACCATGTATCTTACGAAATTGCTTCCGATAAATCCTGCTCCGCCTGTAACTAAAATCTTTGTCATGTAATCACTCATATTTAATTTGGGATTCCTTCAATCCTGACCATTCCTTGTCCTTATCAGACAATATTATCTCATCAATTCCTTCCAGTGGCCAGTCAATACCAATATCCTCATCATCCCATTTTATTCCACTTTCATCTTCACCGTGATAAAATTCTGTACATTTATAAACGAATTCAGCTTCATCAGACAATACTAAAAATCCATGAGCAAATTTAGGAGGAATATATAACTGTTTTTTATTTTCATCAGACAATATCTCACCATACCATTTGCCGTAAGTCGGAGAGTCTACTCTTAAATCCACACCAACGTCAAATACTTCTCCCTTAATGACACGAACAAGTTTGCCCTGAGGATAGTTAATCTGTAAATGAAGGCCTCTCAGTACGCCTTTTGTTGACTTTGACTGATTATCCTGAACGAAAGTCAAGTCATGACCTGCCTCTTTAAATTCGTTTTCCTGGTATGTTTCCATGAAATATCCTCTGTTGTCCTCAAAAACAGTAGGTTCAACAACAAACATGCCTTCAATTCCAGTATCGATAAAATTAAACTTACCCATAATAATCACTTGACCAAATTAAATAAGTATTGTCCGTAATCAGTTTTTTTAAGCTCTTCAGCTGTTTTCAATAATTCCTCATCGTTGATGTATCCTTTAAGGTATGCAATCTCTTCAAGACATGCAATATATAATCCTTGCCTTTTTTGTACTGTTTCAATGAAGTTTGATGCTTCAAGAAGTCCCTCGTGAGTTCCTGTATCGAGCCATGCCATACCTCTTCCCAGAAGTTCCACTTTAAGCTTTCCACGTTTGAGGTATTCCTCGTTTACAGAGGTTATTTCAACTTCTCCCCTCTCAGAAGGTTCCACGTTTTTGGCTATGTCAATTACTTCATTATCGTAGAAATATAACCCTGGAACAATGTAATTTGATTTTGGATTTTCCGGTTTTTCTTCAACAGACAGTACATTCCATTCGTCGTCGAATTCAACTACACCGAACGCCTCTGGGTTTTTGGTGTAGTAACCGAATATTACTGCACCCTCTTTTAGACTGGTTGCCCTTTCCAAGATTTCTGTGAATCTGTGTCCATGGAATATATTGTCTCCAAGAATTAATGCTACGTTATCGTCACCTATAAAGTCCTCTCCGACAATGAATGCCTCTGCAAGTCCGTTCGGTTTTTCCTGAACGGCATATTCGAACTTGATTCCTAAACTTGACCCATCGCCCAAAAGATCTTTATACATTGGCAAGTCACGGGGAGTTGAAATAATCAATATTTCCTTAATTCCAGCAAGCATTAAAACAGAAATCGGATAATAAATCATTGGCTTATCATATAAAGGCAGTAACTGTTTAGAAACTGCTTTTGTAATCGGATAAAGACGGGTTCCAGAACCGCCTGCAAGAACAATACCTTTCATAATAATCACTATTTAAACTATTAATCTTTTAATTAATTAAGATAACTGTCAGGGATACAATGTTAATTTTAAAAACTCGTTTTCTGAAGCTACATCCTTAAATGTGTCAATTATGTCTTTTTCCACCATTTCACAGTTTATTATTTCAATTTCCGCGTCAATTTCACTAAGACAATCATATAACGCATCCAGATTTTTTCCATAATACTCAGGGAAGTTTAAAGCTTCCATCAGATAGTCATGGCCTTCAGTTTTGATTAGTTTTCCGTCAAGCTGCATCCTAAACCTCCTCAAATGTGTTGTAGTGGTCGCTTGTGTAGTATACCTTAAAGTCACCAGTGTTATAGACTATCCTTTCTGCTCCACGTGCAGTTCCATTTGCGTTAATGTCACATTCTATGTATTTTGAATTGCTGTCTGGAAGCACATGCTGTCTGTTTGTAAATGTATCACCACCGATACTTTTTCCAGGGGCATAATCCTTAAGCGGACCACCGTGCCAACCCAATGCACGTGCCTCACTTTTGGTTATGTAATTGCTTGGAAGCTTGTGAAATTCCTTAATGTAAGCTGCAACCTCATCAACTGTGCAGTACTGGCCATCTTCTACTACATCAACATCACTTGAATCGTCACCAAAATTGAAAAAGTCAAAAAATCCTGCGCTAACGGCAGAAATACTGAATAAAGCGATAATTAATGCAGCAATAAAAACTAATTTCTTATTCATTTTATCAACTCAATATATTCCTTTATTGCCTCTTTATAGCTTCTAAGTGGTTTGAATCCTTTTTCTATCCAATTCTTATTGTTTAATACTGAGTAGCTTGGTCTTGGAGCAGGCCTTGCAAATTCAGATGCAGTTACAGGTATGACCTTAACGTCCAATTCTGCAACTTCAAATATGTATCTTGAAAATTCACACCATGAACAGCTTCCTGAATTGGTTAAATGATAAATTCCATAGTAATCCGTTTCGATTAGTTTGGCTATACCTTCAGCAAGATCCGGAGTGTATGTCGGTGTTCCCACCTCATCATAAACAACAGTTATCTCTGAATGGTTTTCGGCAAGCTCAAGCATTGTTTTCGGGAAATTCTTGCCGTTGATGCCATACAGCCATGCGGTTCTGACAATGAAGAATTTATCCAATATTTCCTGAATGGCCTTTTCCCCTTCAAGTTTGCTTTTGCCGTAAACGCTTATAGGACCAATCTGGCCATCTTCATCAATAGGATCTCTTGCAGTTCCGTCAAAGACATAATCAGTACTTATGTGAACCAAGGGACAATCAACTTGCCTACATGCCAAAGCCAAATTCTTTACACCTTCACCATTAACGGCATATGCAACATCCTGATTTTCCTCACAGCCGTCCACATCAGTATATGCGGCTGAATTGATGACAATATCAGGTTTTGCATCACAAATAAAATCGATTGTGTGCTGTTTATCTGTAATATCCAATGTTTTTGAGGTTGTAAGGATTAGTTCGTGCCTGTCCTTTAGGACTTCCTGCAGGTCATGGCCCAACATTCCATTAGAACCTGTAATCAAAATCTTCATAATAACCACTTAAAACTTTTAATATTAGTTTAAATATATATTCTAATTAATATTTAAAAGACGGAGTTAGAAATTATGAAAGTATGTATTATTGGTCAGGGCTATATTGGGCTTCCGACTGCAGCACTTTTTTCAAGAAATCACTGCGAGGTAGTTGGAGTAGATGTTTCACAGGAAATGATTGACAATTTAAACAAAGGAATCATCCACATTGAAGAGCCAGGAATAGCTGAAATAATCAAAAATGCAGTTAAAAATAAAGTGTATGTTGCCAGTCTAACTCCACAAAAGGCAGACGCTTTCATTATAACCGTGCCAACACCATATATTGTTGAAAACTACAGCTGCGATTTAAGCTATGTTATAAATGCGTGTGAATCAATCGTTCCTTATCTTGAAAAAGGAAATACCGTTATTGTTGAGTCCACAATCGCACCTATGTCAACCGATGAGACAATAAAGCCTATATTTGAAAAGGCCGGCTTTACAATTGGTGAGGATCTATACCTTGCACACTGTCCTGAAAGGGTGCTTCCCGGAAGAATCATTGATGAATTGATTCACAATGACCGTATAATCGGTGGCGTGACACCTGAGTGTGCCAAAAAGGCCAGCGAAGTTTACGGTCAGTTTGTTGAAGGAGACCTGATGCTTACCGAGGCAAAAACAGCTGAGCTTTCAAAGTGTATGGAAAATACATTCAGGGATGTCAACATTGCCCTTGCAAATGAACTTGCAAAAATCTGTGCGGAAATTGGTGTGAATGCACTTGACGTCATTGAAATGGCAAACAAGCATCCAAGAGTAAATTTACACTCCCCTGGGCCTGGTGTTGGAGGACATTGCCTTGCAATCGATCCGTATTTCATTTATGCAAAGGCTCCCGAAACCGCCAAAATCATCAAACTGGCACGTGATACAAACAATTCCATGCCTGACTTTGTATGTGAAAACGTTAAAAAGATAATTCCAAATGGTAAAATCGCCATATTGGGCGTTTCATATAAGGGAAATACCGGTGATGACAGGGAAAGCCCTGCTTATGAGATAATAGCTAAATTAAGTCCAAACTATGAAATAGCTATCCATGACCCACACATTTCAAATCCTGATTTTATAAGCCTAGATGATGCGACAAAAGATGCTGATTTGATTTTGGTATTGTGTGACCACAATGAATTTAAAAACTTAGATTATGAGCTAATTTTAGAAAATATGTCAAATCCTATAATATTTGATACAAAAAATATAATAAAAGAAGTTCCATCTGAAATTACATTATATAATTACGGGAACTTGTTTGAACTAAACTAAAAGTTAATAGATTGGTCTGGTTGAATTGGATGGCCATTCCATGCTTTTTTACTTGTCCATTCGCCAGCAGGTGAACTCCAGAATACATCATTTGCATCCAAACCTAAAGGCAGGAATACTGCACAGCATAAGTAAAGGCTACCAGTTGTAACATTTTTTTCTGCGATGTCAGTCTGTGAACCGTATAATCCCATCAGTAACCAGCCATCGCTTGTGAAGTTCTGATTATCATCGAAAAGTCTTTGAAGAACTTTTGTAAGAGCACTTCTTACTTGAGCAGGACTAATGTTTCTTGGTAAAATCTTAAGTAAAGCAGCTTGGCTAAGCAAGTGGAAAACGCCGCAACGATAAGTTAGGGACTTTCCTAAAAGAGGATAAGTTCCTTCAGGTGAAATCACTCTTTCAAGTTGAGAAGCCAGTCTAGATGATCTCATTAGCTGCACATCCAAAAATTCACCGTCCTGAAGAGAATATTTTCTCATTACTGCTAAAATATCGTTGAGCATAGGGTGAATAAAGAGACTGTTGTAGAAACTTACATCAAAGTCTTCACCGTCTGAGTAAATCGCATCTCCTAGATAGAATTCATCTCTGAATTTTCTAACACCATATGTTAAACGCTCCTTATCGCATTCACCTGTAAATTCCAAAAGAGTCGCCTCAATCATTGCGGTGTATAACAGCCAGTGATTTTCATAAGGTGCTATTATTCTTGTGTTTTTCAGTTCACGGATTATTCTGGCCTGAACATCCATAGGCAAATTAAGCCAGATTTCATTTTTAGCTCTCAGCAATCCTTGAGCAAATAAAGCAACATCAACTAAAGATTGTTTAGGTTCAACAACAAAAATATAATCGTTATTGTTCGGATTAACAGCGTTTGTAATAGCTCTTATTGTTAAAACTTTGTATTTTTCACGAAGCTGACCTTCCTCAGATGCATCTGCTCCAAGTTCAAGCCATGGAGCTATACCATTGAATACACGTGCAAAAGCTTCAAGGTATGTAAACTTTTGACCTTCACTGCTTTTAGACTCTGCAGGCATGTTCTTTCTAAGCGCACCTTTTGAAAGGTTGTTTAAAACTGGGAAAGCTATTTTTTGCAATGTTGAAACCCAATATATCCTATCTTGCCAGACTGGAGATTCCTCCTTAATAACTGGAGGTTCTTCTTCTTTTTTAAATCTTTTAAAAAATGAGTTGCTCATGGATATATTTTTTGTAAAACCTATTATATAAAGATTAAAAAAATTAAAAATTTAAAAATAAAGCAAGTATTATATATTTTTAAATTAAAAATATTTACCATTAATAAAGAGGTTTAAAATATGTCAACAATGTCTGAAAAAATATTGGCTAGGGCTTCAGGAAAAGAAAATGTTGAAGCTGGAGATATAGTTATAGCAAATATTGATGTTGCAATGACTCATGATTTGACTGGACCTCTTTCAGTAGAATCTTTTGAAAAAATTGGAGCTGAAAAAGTCTGGGATGTATCAAAAATTGTCATACCTTTTGACCATCAGGTTCCCGCTGATTCAATCGACTCAGCAAACAATCATATCATTATGAGGGAATTTGTAAAAAAACAGGGTATCGAGCATTTTTATGATGTCAATGCAGGTGTCTGTCATCAGATATTGCCTGAACTTGGTCATGTTGTTCCGGGTGAGGTAATTGTCGGTGCAGATTCACATACATGTACTCATGGTGCATTGGGAGCATTTTCAACCGGTATTGGTTCAACCGATATGGCAATGGTATTTGCTGAAGGCAACCTGTGGTTGAAGGTTCCTGAAACCAACAGGTTTAACATTACCGGTAAGTTGAAGGAAAATGTTTATGCTAAAGACGTTATTTTGCACATTATCGGTAAAATGGGTGCAGACGGCTCAACCTATAAAGCATGTGAATTTGCAGGTGAAACCGTATCTGACATGAGCGTTTCAGACAGAATGGTTTTATGTAACATGGCAATTGAGATGGGTGGTAAAACTGGTCTTGTTGAAGCCGATGCAAAAACCGTTCAATATGTTGAAAGCCGCTCCAATAAACCTTATGAAATTTATAAAACTGATTTGGATTCATCTTCTTTGGATATAATTGACATTGATGTCAGTGATTTGGAGCCGCAGGTGGCATGTCCTCACAACGTTGACAATGTAAAAGCAGTAAGTGAAGTTGACGTTGAACTTGATCAAGTGTTTTTAGGTTCATGTACAAACGGCAGACTTTCCGATTTGAGGGATGCCGCTAAAATACTTAAAGGCAAAAAAATCGCTGAAGGCACAAGAATGCTTGTAATACCTGCTTCAAAAGAGGTTTACACAAAAGCATTGGATGAAGGTTTAATAAAGATATTTGTCGATGCCGGAGCGCTTGTATCTGCTCCTTGCTGCGGTCCGTGTCTTGGAGGTCATACCGGGATAATTGGTCCTGGAGAAGTGAGCCTTTCAACTTCCAACAGAAACTTCAAGGGAAGGCAGGGAAGTCCTGACGGTAAAGTATATCTATCTTCCGCTGCTGTTGCTGCCGCTTCAGCTATTGAAGGAAGAATTGTATCACCGGAGGTAAAACCATGAAAGGCAAAGCCTGGAAATTCGGAAATGATATTGACACAGACATCATAGTTCCTGGAAGATATTTGATTTATACTGATGAAGAAAGATTATCCCAACACTGTATGGAGGGTTTGGATTCTGAGTTCAACGATAAATGTAAAAAAGGAGACTTTATCGTGGCAGGAACCAATTTCGGATGCGGTTCTTCAAGGGAACATGCCCCAATAGCCCTTAAAGGTGTTGGAATTAGTGCTGTAATAGCAGAGTCATTTGCAAGAATCTTTTACAGAAACGCTACAAATGTAGGAG
Organism: Methanobrevibacter sp.; assembly: GCA_017459665.1. Lineage (GTDB taxonomy): Archaea > Methanobacteriota > Methanobacteria > Methanobacteriales > Methanobacteriaceae > Methanocatella. The sequence continues at coordinate 20,613 of JAFUCN010000036.1, forward strand.
TTCCTCTTCTGGAAGCTCCCGGAATTACACAACTTATTGAAAACGAAGAAGAAATTGAAGTAGATATGGATGAAGGAACAATAACAAATTCTCATGGAGAAACTATTACATTTAAAAAATTACCTCCATTCATGTTGGAAATACTCGAACAAGGTGGTTTGATTGAATACCTCAAAAACAAAAGATAAATATCAGATTGCAGTTATTCCTGGAGATGGAATCGGCCGTGAGGTAATGGAAGCGACTATACATGTCCTGGACGCCTTAGATATTTATTTTGATTATGTCTATGGTGAGGCAGGTGACGAGTGCCTTGAAAAAACTGGTACTGCACTTCCCGAAGAAACTTTAGAAATCATAAGAAATGCTGATGCCTGTCTGTTTGGAGCAGCAGGTGAAAGTGCCGCTGACGTTATCGTTAAAATACGCCAGGAAATGAAGATGTTTGCAAACCTAAGACCAATCAAATCATATCCTAATACTAATTCATTATTTGACAATATTGACTTTATGATAGTGCGTGAAAATACCGAAGGATTATATATCGCAGGCGAGGAAAGCTATACTGACGAAGGTGCAGTGGCAAGACGCATTATCACAAGAGATGCTGAAAAGCGCATTATTGACTATGCATTCAGATATGCACGTGAAAACAATAAGACTAAAGTCACAGGCGTTCACAAAGCAAACGTGTTAAAGAAAAGTGACGGTTTGTTTAGAGAAATTTTCTATGAAGTTGCCAAGGATTATCCTGATATTGCAACCGAGGACTTTTACGTGGATGCAACAGCAATGTATCTGATTACACAGCCTGAAAGCTTTGAAGTGATTGTGACTACAAACCTTTTCGGAGACATATTATCCGACGAAGGCGCAGGTCTTGTTGGCGGATTGGGTTTGATTCCATCTGCAAACATTGGTGAAGACGGAGCATTGTTTGAACCTGTTCACGGTTCAGCACCAGACATTGCAGGCCAAGGCAAGGCAAATCCGATAGCTATGATGCTTTCAGCTATAATGATGCTTAGATATCTCGGCGAAAATGAAGCCGGTGACAAATTCGAAAAAGCAATTCTAAAATTACTTAATGACGCTAATACTTTAACTGGTGATTTGGGTGGTAGCGCTAGCACCATGGAAGTGGCCGGTGAAGTTATAAATAATTTAAACGGAGACTGAAAAATATGGATTTTAAAAAATTAACAAAAATGCAAATGGCAGCACTTTTTATCATATTCATTATGGTAGTAAGTGGGGTTGCAGGATTCCTTCTCATTATATTTAGTGGAGCATAAATCAAAAAGAGGTAGATAAAATGGCAAAATATGAAATAGCAGCAGTAGTTGCTGAATTTAATTATGATATTACACAAATGATGTTAGAACTCGCAACAGCAGAAGCAAAAAATAGAGGTTGTGAAATTACAAAAGTAGTCGCTGTACCTGGCGTATTCGATATGCCACTTGTAATTAAAAAATTATTACAAAAAGGTGAATACGATGCAATTATCACTCTCGGTGCTGTAATCGAAGGCGCAACTGACCACGACCAAATCGTGGCACAACACGCTTCCCGTAAAATCGCTGATTTGGCACTTGAATATGACACTCCAGTAGCACTCGGTATTACCGGTCCTGGAATGACAAGAATGGATGCTCACAGACGTGTTAAAAACGCAAAAAGTGCTGTTGAAGCAGCAATCAAAATGTGCGACAGATTAAAAGAAATTTAGTGATTGGATGGAAATTTTAAAACCAGATGAATTAAGAGAGAAATTTACAGATCCATGGATTGCACCATATGAAAAAGTACTGACTATGGTTGATGGGGACAAAGTGGAAATTGTAGAATACCACCCATGCATTTCAGGATCTCATTGGTTATTAAATCAATACAGAAATAACTCTGAGCTAATCGATTCAGCTTACCGTGACGGTAACAAACATGTCTACTTATGTCATGTAGGTTCAGCTCCATTGGACTTGAAAGCAAGTTTTAACGCTGCAGGAATTGATGAAATCGTTGTTGACAATGATGAAGTCAAGGTAACCCACGCAGGTCTTGCTGGTGCAGGTGTTGGAGCTGGAATGTGTAGAGGAATGGGTAAAGGCGTAAAATACGTTGAGCTCATCCAAGTTGGAGGAGGCTCAAAGGCAGGTAAAGCTACAGTGGTAACACCTAAACTTGAAAAGGTTGTCATCGGTGTTGACGATACTGATACCAAAGATGCCGGAGCTACCTGGACAATGGCACATAATTTGGGTGTTGAACTTGCAGGTGAAGGCTTTGAATATCTAGACCACATTATTGTCCAATTGTATCCGCACAACCCTCATAAAACACAGAACTGTGTATCAATAGCTTTGACATTTGCTGTTGAAAGTGATAAAAAGCAGGAATTGATTGACAGAGTAATTGAAATCTTAAAAAGGGATACTCTATCTGATAAAACAGCTATTGCTATTTTGGAAGGACTGGATATTCCTGAAAAATTAAGAGAATATTCCATTGCTACAAAATCCGGAATGATGGATGTTGAAACAGCTGAAAAAGTTGCTGAAGAATTAAACATTCCATTGATTGCAGTTACCGGTGAGCAAGGAAAAGTAGGTGCTTTAGCTGCTCTTGGTCTATATAACGACGTGGAAGAGGCAGTAAAAGCTTATGATAAAAAATAAATCTTGAGTTAAACTCTTGATTTATATACTATTTTTTTCAAAAATTGAAATTCAGGAAATAGCCCTGACTATCATGAGTAAAGTGTTTAATTGAAGTTGAATTAACGTCTTTAAATAAAACCACGACCTCATGGCCATCCTGATAGAATGTTGTATTGCTGTCAACTTCAAAATTGAACGAAGTTAAATATTCGCCATTTACAGCAATGTCATAAACATCATTTTCATTAAAATTACCTGATGAAGTTACAACACTTTCATTATCGATTAATACCTCATAAACTGATGCATTATCGTCTCTTGATGAAATTATGAATTTTTCCTTTAGTATTTCAGAGGAGTTTCCATCATTATAGCTGTGTGTTACTATAGCTCCATCAAATATTTCTTTAAGACGGCTGTTTTGAATAATATACTGGGATTCCACTCCAATGGATTTTTGAACTTCAATAGGCACCCTCAATATATCTGATTCACCTTCCCTTGTATCATTGACAGCGTAAGTCACGCCATTGATTTCTATCGTGTCATTTGCCTTGATACCCAATGTCATCATTGCATCTGCCGGTACACGTATCTGATCTGATTCATCCTCAATAGCTGTATCGATAGTATAAGGACCTCTTACTGAAATTGAATTGTCTGATGGGGAGTCATCTGCATAGATAATCAGATTCCTTGAGTTTGGCTCGATTGACAGGACACCGTTTTCAAAGTGTGCTGCTCCGATGAATGTTGAAATCATCAAAAGCAATACTATAATGGATATGATAAGTGGAAAATGAATTTTAATGAATGATCTTACAAGGCTTTTACCTGGTGTCTTTCTAAACATTACAATTGATTTTACAACTACCTTAATAATGTAGTAAATAGCTAAAATCAATCCTATAACTGAAACAATTACTCCAATAGCAAGCGGAACGAATTTCACGAAAAATATAGTGAATAATCCTAAAATAATCAATGACAATCCGACGATTGACATTCTGATGTAGTGACCGATGTCATCAATCATCACTACCCTTCCGTACTTGTTAGCACGGCTTATGATTGTCCTTACAACTTCGTTTGCCATCAGATTCAATTCAGAAAGAGGGGACATGTCATGCTCGATTGCACCGATGTCCACTTCAGTAATTGAAATACCCAAAACGTCAGCATCAATAACAATACCGACATCTACACCATAGTCATTTTCAAAGTCCATTTTCTTTAAAATCTCTTTACGTGCCGCAAACTGACCGCTTAAAGGTTGCTCAAATGTAATTTCAGGGAAGAAAAAGTTTAAAAGCGGCTTTGCTGTAAGCTCTGTTACACGTCCACTAGCACGAGAGAATTTGGTTTTAGTGATATCGGTTTTTCTCTCCAGAATTGGCTTGATCATGGCTTCGACTTTTTTGGAATTTAAGTTATAAATGTCCGCATCGATAAATGCAATGATATCACATTCCGCTTCCTTATAACCAGTACGCAATGCTGCACCTTTTCCCTTATTAACCTCATGGTTAATTACACGTGCTCCTGCATTTAAAGCCTCGCTTTCAGTGTTATCCGTTGATCCGTCATTTACAACAATGATTTCATCAACACAGGATACTTTTTTGACTACATTGACAACAGTAGCAACAGTTTCCTCCTCATTGAAAGCCGGTATGATTACTGAAACCTTTTGATATTTCGGCTTTTCAGATTTTATACTGGCAAGTAAAAATGCAAGGATTACAAAAAACCAATACACTTAATATCTCCCTTAAAATTTTTATTACATTTATAATTTTATTCTTTAACTCTTTTAAAGTTAACCTTGAGTGAAGGCATTTCTTTTAAGAATTTTTTTGACAAAATTAAATAGGTCAGGGTCATCTTCATCATAGAAGCTTTTGGAAAAACCGGATTTCTTGAATGCATTAAGCATTTTTCCAACATCAATCGTATTGCCGTCAATTCTGATGATTCTGTCTTTTTGGTTGAAAATGCCGTTCTTTTCCCAAATGTTATACTCTTCAGCTCCCAATTCCTTTTTCATTCTCTTATTTAACCAGTTTTTTGGAAGTCCCATTTCCTTTGCATGGACTAATGCCATTACCCTTGGAACAATCACACCAACTTCGAATATGAATGAAAATTCCTTGAAGGCCTCTTCGCCATTCTTGCCCCTGAAAAACCAGTCATATATCTCATCCAAACTGACGCCTAAAATCTTTGAGAGCTTAGTTCCGGTTGCATGGTGCTTTTCGATTTCATCAATGGCTATCTTAAACCTTCTCTTTAATATCATTTCATCAATTCTATCCCTGTTTTTGCTTAATTCCTCATTAGTAAGACAAGAATTTTTCAGCGCAATTTTCAGGGATTTTTTTGCCAAAACCGCATCGACATACAAATCGATTTTCAAGTCAAGATAATCGCTGCTGAATTTAGAGAATTTTTCGTTTCCGGATTTGCCCAGCTCATAATAATATTCAAGCTCCTTAACGGTTATTCTTGAGCTTTTCAATGCCTTGTTGTATGATTTTGTCTTGAAATCCTGCAGGAACTTGTCAAGAAGATTTGGAATCACCTTGTCTTCATACAAATCACTTACCTCCCTGCAGTCCATGAATCCCCTTTTTCCAAGATCGATGAACTCTTCAATTTGTGTTATTGGAATATCATATTTGTTTGACACTTCCCTGATTGTCTTTTCATGTCTGAAACCTTCAACAACAAGGTCCTTTTCCATTATCTTGTTTTCATAGCTGAATCTTGAAAACAAATCTATCTGAGTGTTTTTAAGCCACTTGTTTATTATGTTGTTTGAAAGGCCAACGCCTCTTGCAGAATCCGGCTTGTTTTTTCCGTTTTTTCTTTTTTCGAGATACTTATCCATAAGCAGTTCGGTTGTTTCAAGATAAAAGCTGGATGGCTTATTTGTGGCGATGAATTCATCCTGATCTTTGATATACCATGAATTGAAATCCTTTTGGGAAATTTCGCACTTCTGAATTGAATTGTAAAAGTCATTAGTCTTTAAAAGCCTTACGAACAGACGTTTTCTGTTCAAGGCGAATTCCTCATCAAATCTCAAATGGAAATCCGTCTTTTCCCTTTTGCTGGTATTATATATTTCAAGAAATTCCCTTGGAGTAAGCTGGGCTGAGTTGATTGCTTCTCTAACGCTCAAATCATCCTTCAGGGCGTTGATTATTTTGCCCCTTTTTACAAGGTTTGAAGTGATATGGGCATTTTTAGCGATGAAATTTTGTGTTATCTTCAAATCCTCATGATTAAGCCAAGATTTAATCATGTTCTGGTTTATGTTCATGCGTTTACATATTTCCTGCTTTTTCAGGCCCTTTTTTCTATATCCAAGATACTTGTCCATCAGAATTTTAGTCACTTCAAGGTAAAATTGGGAATATTCAGCTTCGCCTGACCTATACCATTTGTTGAATTCTGTTTTTGTAATTTTGCTGATTCTGATTGCCCTGTTTAATGCTGTGGTCTTCAAGTGCTTTATGAAAGTTTTCTGCCGTTTTTCAACATATTCCCTGTCAAACTCCTTATGGAAATCATCACCGTCATTTTCTGATCTTATATAAAGCCTGTTGAATTCCCTTTCACTGATTTTAAGGGTTGAAAGTGTTTCCTTTAAAGTTTTGTTGTTTTTGATTTCCTTTAAAATCAAATCCTTTTTTATTTCATTTGTCCTTTTTAGAAAGTCATCTCCTGCAAAGCTGTTTTTCCAGAAAGCGTAGATGTCATCTGAAATGTTGAGCCTGTCCTTGATGTTTTCATCATCCATATTTCTCTTTTTGCATCTGAAAAAGTCCTTGATTAGGATTTTATTAAACAGTATAAACGCATCGTTTAAATCACCGTTGATAAACTCTGTTTTTCTGTGATTGAACCAGTTTTTGATATTTAACTCATCCATCTCAGAGGCCTTCATGCTTTTTTCAATGTTTTCCATTTGAAGAAGCTTTTCTTCAAAATTCCTCTCAAGCTTAATATTGACCAGCCTGAAAAATTCAACGAATGGCTTTTGATTTATGCTCCCCTTCCAATATTCCATTGTGTTTTTTACCTCATATGCGGTGATTTCATCATTGTAAAACTTTGTAATCAAAAGCCCGATTTCAATATACTCATCGATTTCGCCAAGATAAGTGTTGAATTTATCATCATTGACGTGATAGTTTTCACCCTTTTTAATCAGGATGTTCTGCCTTGAAAAATCAGCCAAAAATGAAACCGCCTCGATTTCACTCAACCCATAGTCAATCAAATCGCTTTTTGTAAACTCATCCCTGTCGAATGTGTTTTTGATGCTTACCAAAAGATTCAAATTGTCGATTTTAAGATTGCAGGAATCGCACATGTTTGAAAGGTGGTTTGTGTTTTTGCTTCCGCATATTATGCAGTCCTCAAAATGAATGTGCCTTTTTTGGGGAACCTTATACTCTGGAATGATTACGTGCCTTTTATTATCACAGTAATCTGTGAAATATTTCTTTGAAATGTAGAATAGCCTTTTGTGCAAATCAAAGGCAAGCTTAATCTCATCATCAGGGTTTTGATAGCTGTTGTGTATTTTGTTTCTCAAATTATAGGCTTCCTGGAGCTTGTTCTTGTAGATATAGGAAATTTCGCCTGACCTGTAGAGATTGTCGATTTTTTTATAAAATGATATGAGATTGCTGTCAAGCTTGTTTTTAGATAATCTGTAGATATCCTTGACCAGAGTTTCTAAAAACTGTGTAGCATCTGCTGTTACTGCCCTTGGAGAGTTTATTACATCCTCTTCCAGTTTTACGCCGATTTCATACAATTCTTTGTTAAAACTTTTTAAAAAATCAAAATTTGACATTTTTAAATCACCTTATTTTTCTTTAATTTTTTAAAACCATTTTCAAATGTATTATAAAGTTTAATTTCAAGTGATATATAAGCCATTTGTTTTTAAAAAAGCATTATTGTTGTTAGAATAAAAAATTACGCGATTAAATCAATATTTATGTTTGTGTGTAATTTTAAAATGAAATTATTAAAAAGGAGAATAAATGTGTAAAAAAAGAAAAAAGGATAAAATTAGTGAATTTAACCAATTTACCTAAAAATATTTGATTATATTAAAATAGAAAAGATATCCCTAATTTTTAAATTCGTGTTTTAATTGAACAGAGTTAACCGGTTCAACAGCCATATATCGACCAACCATTTCATCCAATGAAAGGCTTTTAATGAATTCTAACTCTACTTTTCCATTTTTATTGATTATCCATTGAATTTTATCGTTTTTATTCAAATTCAAATCATTTCTAATTTCTGAAGGTATATCTGTCTTAAATCCATCATATATTCGGGTAATAGAAGTCATAATATCCTCCTTAATAACTTTTAAGTACTAGAATATATTAAAAAACATAGTATATAAAATTAATTGAATTGAATAATATGATAGCTAAAACACTCGAAAATGAATTGAATCTAAAAAACTGGCAAGTTAAAAAAGTAATCAACCTGATTGATGCGGGAAATACTATTCCCTTTATCGCAAGGTATAGAAAAGACGTTACCGGTTCACTTAACGATACAACACTTAGAAAATTCGATGAAAGACTTAAATACTTGAGAAATCTTGAAGACAAAAAGGAAAAAATCATAAAAAGAATTGATGAGCTTGGAAAGCTTGATGATGAGCTTAAAAACAAGATTTTAAATGCAAAAACCCAGGTTGAACTTGAAGATCTGTATCGCCCTTACAAATCAAAAAAGCAGACAAGAGCAACCAAAGCCCGTGAAAATGGCCTGGAACCTTTGGCCGTGATTATCCTAAGGCAGGACGTTAAAGAGAGTGTTAAAAAAATAGCTAAAAATTATGTTAATGAGAATGTAAAGACTCCAGAAGATGCAATTAAGGGAGCTCAGGACATTATCGCAGAAGAGATTTCAGACAATTCCGACTTCAGAAAAAAAATCAGAAAAAATACCTTCTTTACCGGCCAGATTGAAACAAAGGCAAAGGACAAGGATTCCTCATCAGAATATGAAACCTATTATAATTATTCAGAAAACATAAAAAGAATGCCGCCGCACCGTATTTTAGCTATCAACAGAGCGGAAAACGAAGGAATAATAAAAGGCAAAATAGTCTGTGACAGTGATGAGGTGATAAAATACTTAAACAGGCATGTATTAAAGAACACCTCAGATATTCCTGAAAAAATCGAATATAACCCTTATACAACTCCAATCATTAAGGAAGCTGTTGAGGACGCATATAAAAGACTGATTGCTCCTTCAATTGAGCGTGAAATCAGAAACTATCTCACCGAAAAGGCTGAAGAAAAATCAATTGAAGTCTTTGCAAAAAACCTGAATCAGCTTTTAATGGAAAGTCCTCTTGTTGGAAAGACAATTCTGGGCTGGGATCCCGCATTCAGGACAGGCTGTAAGCTGGCAATCATTGATGATACAGGTAAAGTCCTTGATACTGCCTTAATATATCCGACAGCACCTCAGAATAAGGTTAAAGAGTCAATTGAAACTGTCCGTGAACTGATAAGGAAATATGACATTAACGTTATTGCTATAGGTAATGGAACAGCTTCAAGGGAATCTGAAGAGATTGTGTCTCAAATAATCAAGGATACAAACGTTGAATACATCATCATCAATGAAGCGGGCGCATCAGTATATTCCGCATCAAAGCTAGCTGATGAGGAATTTCCGGATTTCTCAGAAGGTGAGAGAAGTGCCGTTTCCATTGCAAGAAGGCTTCAGGACCCGTTGGCTGAACTTGTAAAAATTGACCCTAAATCCATCGGTGTCGGCCAGTATCAGCATGACATGAACCAGAAACAATTATCAGAGTCACTTACAGGTGTTGTCGAGAAAGTAGTAAATGAAGTGGGCGTTGATTTGAATACCGCTTCTGTTAGTCTTTTAAACTACATTTCAGGAATCGGAAACACCACTGCTAAAAACATTATCACATACCGGGAAGAAAACGGAAGCTTTAAAAATCGCCGTGAACTTCTAAATGTCAAAAAGCTAGGAAAAAAGACATTTGAGCAATGTGCAGGTTTTGTTAAAATCGACAATCCTGATTATCCTCTGGACAATACCACGATTCATCCCGAATCTTATGATGCGACCTTAAAGCTGCTTGAAAAACTAAACTATTCAGTTGATGATATCGGAAAAGATAATCTGAAGTTGGATAATTTGGATTTGGATGAAATCTCAAAAGAGCTAGATATTGGAAGTGAAACACTAAAAGACATCATTAAGGAGCTTAAAAAACCAGGCCGTGACCCGAGAAGTGACATGCCAAAACCTATTTTGAGAAAAAATGTCCTGTCAATTGAAGACTTGGAAATCGGAATGATAATGCAGGGAACCGTCAGAAACATCGTTGACTTTGGTGCATTTGTAGATATCGGAGTTCACCAGGATGGACTGGTTCACATCTCACAGCTTGTAGCTGATAGGTTTGTAAAACATCCTTTAGATATCGTCAGTGTTGGTGATATAGTTGATGTTAAAGTCCTGGATGTTGATTTAAAAAGAAATAGGATTAATCTAACAATGATTATTTAATACAATACTTTCACTTGTTTCAATCTCTTCATTTAGATGAGTTTCATAATATCTCCAATTTCTCAAATCAACATACATTTTCATGTTATTTGATTTTTGAAATAACTCATCTAAATTTTCAATTGAACCATATTTTTCTTTCATTTCACGTGTAAACTCATAACCCTTTTGTTTTTTGACTGAAGTAATAATCATGTTAACACCTTAAGGAAATATTCAATTTATATAACATATAAATATTGTCCTTTCCTTATTAAATTTATTAAGTACTAAAAATATAATAATTGTATAATTATTTTAGAAGGGATTTTTGAATGACACCAAAAATAATGATTATTCTTGGAAGCGGATCGGATATTGCCATAGCAGAAAAAAGCATGGACATTTTAGAAAAACTCGAAATACCATACAGTCTTAAAATCGCATCAGCCCACAGAACCCCGAATCTTATTCGCGAAATTGTAAAACAGGGTACTGATGCAGGAATTGAAGTGTTCATTGGAATTGCAGGCCTTGCAGCGCACCTGCCGGGTGCAATTGCAGCTTATACACCAAGACCTGTTATCGGTGTTCCGGTTGACGTTAAGACCGGAGGCATTGATGCACTCCAATCAATTGTCCAGATGCCTTATCCTTCCCCTATCGCTACAGTTGGAATAGACAGAGGAGATAACGCTGCAATACTGGCTGCACAATTTATCGCACTTCACGATGAGGAAATACGTCAAAGAATTATTAACTTAAGAAAGGAATATGCTGCAAAGGTTAAAAAAAGCAACGAAGACATTATTCAAAAGATAGATAAGAAATTCATTCAAAATGACTTTTTAAGAATTAAAGATTTGGAAATCAGCAAACCTAAAATCGAAGATGATATCTGCACAAAAAACAGGGATGCTGAAGTTGTCGTTATTGTTGGAAGACAAACCGACATGGCAACCGCCAAAAAGGTCACCGTCATTTTAGACAGACTTAAAATAAGCCACGATACTAAAGTGGTCTGTCCAATCAGGTCAAACCGCAAGTTCACAAATTATGTTAAATGCATGAAAAATGCAAAGATATTCATTGGAATCAGTTCAAACTCCTCACAGGTTACAGGTGGAATCGTAGGCCTTACCGACAGGCCGGTTATCGGAGTTCCTTGTACCAATGAAAATGGTGATGACTATATGCTTACTACCGTCAGCATGCCGCCGGGCGTTCCTGTTGCAACCGTCGGTATAAACAACGGTAAAAACGCTGCAGTACTTGCAGGGGAAATCCTTTCTATCAGCAATCCTGAAATTGTAGGACTGTTAGACAAATTAAAAGACAAAAAAATTAACCTATAGTGATAACATGATAATCAACGATGAAAATATTATTGAAATTACCGATGAGCTTTCAAGCGAATATGAGGTAGCAAAAGTACTCAGAAAATATCCAAAAGACACAGTTATCATAAAAAACGTTAAGGGATTTGACATACCTGTCATTTCAGGAATATGCAATACAAGAGACAAGATTGCAAAATCAATCAACTGTGAAGTTTCTGAAATTACCCAAAAAATCATTGACGCTATGGAAAACCCGATAA
>JAFUCN010000037.1 GCA_017459665.1 Methanobrevibacter sp.
TGCAACGTGGGAATTCTTATCCTGCGCCATGTATGCATCGAGTATTGCATCAGATATAATATCTGCAACTTTATCCGGGTGTCCTTGTGTTACGGATTCTGATGTAAATGTTCTATATATTTCGCTCATAATTATCAATCCTAAAAAGATAAGTTTAAATTTTTTATACTATTCTATTTTTAGTCTTTAATATTATATAATATCTTTCATTTGAGAAAATTATTTTTATCAATAAGATATATATAATATTAACTCAAAGAAAATTGATGATATAATGAATGATAAGATTAGTATTATTTTGCCGATTTTCAATGTTGGCGACCATCTCAAAGGCGGAATTGATTCACTTGTTAACCAGACAATAGGAAATGAAAACTTAGAAATAATAATGGTTAACGACTGCTCAACTGACGGATCCGGTGAAATCATTGATGAATACGATAAAAACTATGAATGCTGCAGGGCAATTCACCATGAAAAAAACAGCGGTGCAGCATATACTCCCCGCAACACAGGCATTGAAGCATGCACCGGAGACTACATAATGTTTTTGGACCCCGACGACAGATACACACCAGATGCGGTTGAAACATTATACCAGGCAGTCACTGCAAATGATGCTCAAATGGCCTTTGGAAGATTCAGAAGAATCTTTGAATACGGAGGAAAAGTTCAAAAATCCTACTCACCATATAAAGATAATCTGGACAAGGCTTATCCGGATGAGGTTTTTGAAACTGAAAACTTCATCAATGTTCCTGATTTTTTATGGGACAATGTGGTTGAAAGATTCCTTTACGGTAAAACCCTTGAGGTAACCTATCCAAGGGACACTCCACTTGACGTCATCAAAGTGGACAATATCGAAGAGGAACCGGATTTGCTTAAAATGCATCCTTCAGTCTGGTGCAAGATTTTCAGAAGAGACCTGATTATGGACAATGACATCCGCTTCAGACCTTACGTTTCAGGAGATGACATGGCATTCACCCTGGAGACACTTCTAAAAGCAAAAGGAATCGTGTTTTTAAATAATTTCATGTGCTATGACTATTATATCCGTGATCTTCCAGACGACAAGTCCATTACAAACAATGTAAATGTCCGCCTGCTCGACGAGCTTATGGAGTCTTATATACACTGCAGAAAATGCACTGAAGGATTTTCCAAAAACGTTCAAAACGTAAGCGTCAACCCGCACCTTCTTCACTGGACATACACCTGGAAAAACTCAAGATTTACAAAAGAGGAAAACAGATTGCTTTTAAGCAAGGTCAACAAGCTTAAAAAAATACATCACACCGATGTTAAAACCCAATGGCTTTTATCAAGCATTACAACAGCTCTTGAAACCAAAATTTACACAAGCCGTGAATAAAAAAAAGAAAAATAAGGAATTAAATCCTTATTTTTTAACTTTTGCAGTCTTTTTAACTGTTTTTTTACCGTATGAAACCTGATATTTTACTTTTTTACCAACTTTAAGTTTCTTTAAAACTTTTTTCTTGATGGTAACTTTTGCAACACCTTTTTTATTGGTTTTTGCAGTGTATTTTTTACCATTGAATTTGAAAATGACTTTTAAGCCTTTTTTAGCTTTCTTGTTGATTTTTAAA
>JAFUCN010000038.1 GCA_017459665.1 Methanobrevibacter sp.
AAGCCTACCTACGATACCGACATTTTCATTTGATATTATCAAAGCAACATCAAAAAACTCACGGAAGTTTTCACAGCACTACAAAGCATTGCCCACTTTATCCTCACTTGTCTGGCCTTTAACCTCATTTGCAATTCTTGTTGCAAGACCATCAGCTATTGATGCAGATTTGGAAATGACCGTGACGCTATCCGCCTCACCAAAGCTTATTGAGTGGCCGATTTTACCTGAAGATGTGCATATTCCCAAAGGACTTTTTCTAGACCTAATTTCAAAGGCAATGTCATTGCCCAAAACCTCATTGTTTGAATAGATTCCGCACAATACCTTTTCATCATTAACAAGTGCAATGTCTCCACCGTTTTCAATGATTGAATAGGTGGAATCAGTCTTGATCAAATAATCCAGTGACAGCTCGGAAATCGTTCCGGCAACACAGGCCATAGGACCGACATCAGCAAGGTTAGATGATTTAACCATCATATCTACAATTAAAGGCAAACCCTCACCAACGGAAATGGGTTCTATTGACAGCAAGAAATCCTGATTTTTCATGATATAATTTTTCAAATCCCTTCTGATTGAATAGATGTATCTTTTAAGCTCATGATTTGCCAAATCAGTAGTAAGTCTGATATGTGTCTGGTCCAAATCAATTTCCTGGAAATTCATACTTTAAAATATTATTATAAATATTATTAAAACTATACCTTTTAACATGAAAGCTCTAAACAAAATGCTCTGTTTGGTTGACGGTGAACACTACCTGCCAGTCACCCAAGAAGCAATAGATACCCTAAACAATTTGGAACACATCGATATCGCATGTGCTGTTTTTATCGGAGGAACCGAAAAGCTCAGGGATGATTCTGAAGAGTCTTATTCAGAAAAGCTTGGAGTTCCTGTGAAATTCGCAAAGGACAAGGATATCCCATATGACATCATTGTAGACATGATCAGACAGCACGACATCGACACAGTCATGGATTTAAGTGACGAGCCTATTTTAGACTATCCTAAAAGATTCAAGATTGCATGTAAAGTCCTCAACGAAGGAATAAGCTATGAAGGTCCTGACTTTAAATTCGAACCTACATCCCAATACGACATAATGGAAAAGCCTTCAATCACTATTTTGGGAACCGGAAAACGTATCGGAAAAACAGCCGTTTCAGGATTCGTTTCAAGGCTGATTGACAAAAACGGTTACGAACCATGCGTCATTGCAATGGGAAGGGGCGGACCTGAAGAGCCTGAAATCGTACATGGAGAAGAGCTTGAAATCAATGCCGAATTTCTGCTTGAACAGTCCGAAAAGGGAGTTCATGCAGCAAGTGATCATTGGGAAGATGCCCTCATGAGCAGAATTTTGACCATCGGATGCCGACGCTGCGGCGGAGGAATGGCTGGTGAAGTGTTCCTAACCAACATGAAAAAAGGAGCAAAACTTGCAAACGAAGTTGACTCCAAATTTGCAATATTTGAAGGAAGCGGAGCGGCAATACCTCCAATAACAACAAACAAGAAAATAGCGCTTATCGGAGCAAACCAGCCTATTGAAAATTTGACCACTTACTTCGGACCATACCGGGTCGGACTTGGAGATTTGGTCATTTTAACAATGTGTGAAGAGCCAATGTGTTCAGAGGATAAAAGAGCGGAAATTGAAGAGTTTGTAAATGAAGTCAACCCGGATGCAACAGTCATATCAACAGTATTCAGACCAAAACCTTTAGGTGATTTAACAGGCAAAAAGGTACTCTTTGCAACAACAGCACCTGAAGCGGTTAAAGACAAACTGGTGAAATACCTGGAAAGCAACTTCGGCTGTGAAGTTGTAGGAACAACAGCCCACCTGTCCAACAGACCGCTTTTGCGTGAGGATATGGAAAAATACATGGACAAGGCTGACGTCATGTTGACCGAACTTAAGGCAGCTGCAGTGGACGTTGCAACAAAAGACGCTCTTAAAGCAGGCCTTGAAGTTATTTACTGTGACAACATTCCTGTTGCAATAAACGACACATATCCTGATTTGGCAGAATCAGTAATTGAGTTAGTTGACTCTGCAATTGATGATTTTGACAAATCATCATAACTTTTTTTATTTTTATAATTAAAACACCACAATTCAGCACAATTTTAGAAAACTTTAATTTATACTAAAATACAAATAATAAAATTAATGAAAACAATAGCTATTGGTGTTGGAGAAAATGAAAATATTATACAAGCTTGTCATATTTTTAAAGAAAAACACCCAAAAACAAATTTAAAACTAATATATAGTGATGAAGACTTAGTCAAGGCAGTTCTTGATGATAAAATAGACAGTGTAGTCAGAGGATCCCTTCCAGCCTCCAATATCATGAAAGAACTGAAAGAGACATATCCAGACATTTCCAGAGCAACATATGTTAATGGAGATGAACACGAGTTTCTATTGTCTCCTGTTGGTATAGATGAAGGTACCGGCGTTGAAGAAAGATTTAAAATAGCTGAAAACTGTATAGATTTTCTTAAAAGCGTTGGTAAAACACCAAAAATAGCAGTGCTTGCTGAAGGAAGGGAAGATGACTTTGGAAGAGGCAATGAAGTATCAAAATCAATTACCGAAAGCAAAAAGTTAACCAAACTCATCCAGGAAAACACTTCCGAAGAAGTTAAAAACTATTTTATTTTGATTGAAAAGGCAATTAACGATGGATGCAATGTAATCATCGCTCCAAACGGAAGGGTTGGAAATATTGTCTTTAGAACACTTGTTTTGCTTAATTCATGGCCAAGTTACGGAGCAATAACCTTTGGTATGGACAAAATATACATCGACACCAGTAGAGACCAAAGCATAGACGGATATGTTCGCAGTTTAATATTAGCTAATGATATAGAAAAACTTTAAGTGATGAAGATGGCGGAAAATATACTTTATAGAATATATGAATGGTATATTTCTCGTGATTTGGTCCCTGAGAAAATGCCAAAACATGTAGCTATAATCATGGATGGAAACAGAAGATATTCAAGAATCCAAGGAAATATCGACGTTGTAAAAGGACACGAAGTAGGTGTGGACACCTTGGAAAAGGTTTTAGACTGGAGTATCGAACTTGGAATCGAAATTATTACTGCCTATGCTTTTTCTACCGAAAACTTCAACCGACCAAAACATGAAGTGGAAGGACTAATGGGACTGTTTGTAAAAAACTTCAAAAGACTTGTTACCCATGAAAAAATCCACAAAAACGAAGTGAAAGTGCAGGTAGTAGGCAGAACCGAATTGCTCCCCGACAGTGTAAGAGAAGCAATAAGAGAAGCTGAAGAGGCTACTGCACACTATAACAAAAGATTTTTCAACTTAGCTATTGGATATGACGGTCGTTTGGAAATTATCGACTCATTCAAAAAGATTATTGAAGATGTTCAGGCAGGCAAAATATCAATCGACGACGTTGATGAGGAACTTGTCAGCAAAAACCTTTATACTGCCGGACTTGACGACCCTAATTTAATTATAAGGACAAGCGGAGAAGAACGTTTAAGCGGATTCCTATTATGGCAATCATCATATTCTGAACTTTATTTCTGTGAAACATTATGGCCTGAGCTTAGAAAAGTTGATTTCATAAGAGCTATCAGATCATATCAGGCAAGAGACAGAAGATTTGGAGTTTAAACAATGATTGACACCCATTGCCACATTGATTTTGAAGATTATGACAGTGACCGTGAGGAAGTAATAAAAAGAGCTAAAGACAAGCTTGACTATGTCATAGCTTCCGGTTTTAATCTTGAAAGTAATCAGAATGTCTTGAACCTTTCAAAAGAATATGAAGGCTTTATTTATCCTACTTTTGGCTTTCACCCTGTAAGCTCTCAAAATTCAACTGATGAAGAGCTGAAGGAAGCTCAAGACCATTTGCTTGACAATCTCAAAGACATCGTAGCTATCGGCGAGGTCGGAATGGATTACTTTTATGTAACCGACAAGACATTACGTGAAAGACAGCAGGAAATCTTTACCAGTTTTTTAGAGCTTGCAAATGAATATAAAGTTCCAATCGTAATGCATGTCAGGGATTGTGAGAAAAAAGCCGTAAATATCATTGAACCTTATGAAGACATCCCTTATTTTGTTTTCCACTGCTACGGAGGCAGCTTAAAAACTGCAAAAAGAATCATGAACAGGGACAATTGCTTCATGAGCTTTTCTACAATGCTTTGCTACTCTCAGCATCACCAGGATTTAATTGAAAAGATAGATTTAGATTATGTATTGACAGAAACAGACAGTCCATATTTGGCTATGACAAAAGAAGAGAGAAACGAACCTGTCAATGTAGTAAATGCAGTTAAAAAAATAGCTGAAATAAAAGAAATGGAATTAGACACTGTTGATGAGATTACCACCAGCAATGCCAGAAAAATATTTAAAATCTAAAAATGGTATGTGAAGTTTAAGTTAATCAGCACATCATTATTTTCTTTAACGGCTTCTATTTCAAATTCAAAGTCAGTGAAATCATCCATTACCAGCTTAATCAAATCCCATTCCAAAATGGAATCGTTTAAAAATATTGTAAACTGATTTCTATCGATTTTAACCTCTTTTCGGCAGAATAGCTTGAACGCATAGAAATAGAGTTCAAGTCTAAAAATCAAATCCCCTTTGTCACCGTCATTATTTTCAAAATACTTCTTCAAGTCTTCCTGCAGGATTTTTCCTTCATCACCGACATCTGCCTTGAAGGTTTCCATTTCGGCCAAATCATCCATCAACTGCTGTTTTTCTTCCTCATTATACATCTAATCACCCAATGTAAATTTCAGTTTCAAAATATTATAGTCATTAGGCATGAAAGTTATGCTGAATCTGTCAAAGACATCATCCAGTTTTCTAAGCAAGTCAAATTCCAAATCGTCCGGAATTATATACAAAACAAAGAAGTCCTCTTCAATTTCTATGCCCAAATCCTCAAGAAGAGGAATCTTCAGTTCACTGATGAACACATATTTGTATACAATAAGCTCATAGTCGTTGACTTCCTTATTGTTTTCGATAATGTCAACCAGTTCTTCCTGTAACTTTACTGCTATCGCTTCAAAAGTAATTTCAATCACACTCAAGCAAATCTCTTTCTACAAAGACTTCCTTTGCAGCGACTATGCCGTTGATTGCCTTTGGAAAACCTGCATATGCACTCATCTGCATGATGATTTCAACCACTTCAGTAGGTGAATTTCCAACGTTCAGTGCTGCGTTGATGTGGTCTTTAAGCTGAGGAACTGTTCCCAATACTGTCAATGCCGCAACGGTACACAGTTCACGTGTTTTCAAGTCCACTTCCTCACGAGTATAGATTTCTGAGTATGGAAATTCAACCACAAAGCGGGACATGTCCGGTGCAATGTCATCTATTGCTTCAAATATCTCTTCAAGAGACCTTTGCTGAATTTCCTCAATTACTTTCTTTCCTTTTTCATACCTTGTCATGAATTATAATATATCCTTAAACCCACTTAACATTAGCGGTTGTGTAGACATAATGGTGTGAGAAAACAGGATTATAGAGATTGTTTGTTGCAGAAGTTGTGTTGAAGCTGATTGCAAGGGATTTTCTCAAATTATAATTGATTCTGTCTCCAATTGAAACCAGTTCATCTCCATCAAAGTAATCCGATGTCTTTGCATATACCTGAAACTGTATCTGCTTTTTGTCATACTCGCTGTTAAAGCCGAAATCCTCATAGGAAATGTTTACCAGATCAACCGAATATGGAACAAGCAGATACTCCTTGTCATCCAGATATTCGCTATAAGTATCCTGAGGATATACTGCACTTGATGAGGTTGCAATACCCTCAACAACACCATTTCTTGCAGCTTCCATTGCTATATTCAGTTCATTTTCTGATGAAATGAATACAACAGAAATCATCGCAATTATTATCAGCACCCCAAACAGAAATAGGAATTCAGCTGACATCTGACCTCTTTTGTCATTCATGTTATCACAATCCCCTCATCAGTCTTTGTGATATAATAACCCTTTCCGCTTATTAGCTTATAATTTTCGCCAATATTTAAAAGGGGCAGTGGCGATTCGGCTTTCTTACTATCACATTCCAAAATCAGTTTGTTCTTTTTAACCGTGATTTCAAAATATCCCTTATCTGAAGGCAGCTTCAGATATTTTGAATAACCTTCGCCGTTGGAGTTTACCTGACTGATTGTATCAGCCACATCATCCAGAATCAACCTGTAATTTACACTATCTTCAATATTCAAACTTGAATCTATTGCTGATTGTGAGAAAAATAACACGCCAGAAGCAATAATGATAACAATGAATAATGAAAATAAATATTCTATTGAAATAAAACCTTTAGCATCCATAATTTTTAATTATCCTGTGAATAAATAAAGTTTTCTTTGAATAAAAGTCAATATTGATGCATAATAATTAAATAATACTTGAAATAAAAGATTAATCATGAAAGGAAAAGTAATTTTCGTCGGTGCGGGACCTGGAGATCCTGATTTAATCACCGTTAAGGGAAGAAAAGTAATTGAAAATGCAGATGTAATCATTTATGCAGGTTCACTTGTTAATAAGAATGTTTTATGTCCTGCAAAAGATGACTGTGTTATCCACAATAGCGCTTATTTGAATCTGGAAGAGACTGATTCTATAATCACCGAAGCTGTTAATGAAGGTAAACTTGTTGCCCGTGTTCACACAGGAGACCCTTCAATTTATGGTGCTATCGCAGAGCAGATCCGTGAGCTTAAAAAGCATGACATCGAATACGAAATCATTCCGGGAGTAAGTTCACTGTTTGGTACAGCTAGTGTGCTTGAAGCTGAACTGACATTGCCTGAGATTTCACAAAGTGTTATCATTACCCGTCCTGAAGGAAGGACTCCAAAACCTGCCGGTGAAAGCATTGCAAGCTTTTCAAAGCATCATGCGACAATGTGTATCTTTTTGGGAATTGGTATGATTGACAAAGTTGTCGATGAATTGCTTGAAGGCTATGAAAAAACCACTCCAATTGCAGTTGTCAAAAAGGCAACCTGGCCGGACCAGCAAATAATTAGAGGAACACTCGAGGATATTGCAGAAAAAGTTAAAGATGCCAATATTACAAAGACTGCAATGATTGTAGTGGGAGATGTCTTAGACCCGGGAGACTTTAATGCTTCAAAGCTATATGACAAAAACTTTAAACATGAATATCGTTAAATTTTTTTGTGCAGATTGCCTAGTGCAATTTGCATTTTCCCATTTAGTTTAAGATTAACAATCTAACCAATTACCTTAACATCACCAAATGCATCATAATCAGACACATATATCATGCAGACTTCATCTTTGATTCCGAAAACAAATGAATAGCTTTCTTCATCATATTTTTGATAATAACCATCATAACCTAACATTTTTGTAGGAGAACCTCCTAAACTGGCTGCTACTTCATTACTGTTTATCCCTGCTCCGGGAGTTCTTGTAACACCAATTTCAATGTATTTTTCCTCATCACTCCAGCCCATGGAACTTGACTTTACGCCGTCATCATAGCTAACTTCGGTTCTTGAGGGAACATTAACATAGTCTGAGGGAAGTTCAAATTCGACATTATCCACTTCAACAATTTGTGTTTGGTTACTTACAAAATAGCAAGTTATTAAACCCACTATAAGAATTAAAATTAGAATGATTATTATATATTTCTTTTTGGATGATTTTAATTTTGCTCCGCAATTCGGACAGAACGGAGCTTCTTTTTTTAATCTAACACCACATTCCGGACAGTTTTCATCCATTTAAATATCCTCAAAAATTAGCTGTATTTATCTTTAATTTCATTCATCAGTTTAAGTTTTTCAAATGCTACATCCTTTGGAGCTCTTCTAAGTCCGCAGTCTGGATCTAAAAGCAGATTTTCTTTTCCAACAATATCAATTGCTTTTTTGACTAACTCATCAACGTCACTTTTATCATCAACTTCATTTACAGATGAGTCAACACAACCAAATCCTACTTTTTTATCTGAAAGCAGTGATGCATTTTTCTCCAATACTCCTAAGTTTACATTGTTTCCTGCAAATTCCATATCAAGTATATCGACGTTGAATTTTGCCAGGTCTTTAAATGCACTGTCCAGAATACCGCAGACATGCATTCCCAATGGCACTTCAAGGCCCTCTTTGATAATGTCAATAGCTTCACGGGCTGTTTTCATCTCAACCATACCTGTTGACAAGAAGGGTTCATCGACCTGAATGTATACAGGTTCCACCTTTTTTGCAATGGCATCCACTTCATGTTTTAGGCAGTGCGCCAAATCAATAATAGCATCCTCTTTATTTTTATAGAAGCCCTGAATTCTTGATGAATGAATGATTGTATTCGGACCTGTGATGATTCCTTTAACCCCTGATTCTTCAGGAATATTACCATTAAAATAATCACCCATGACCTTTTTGGCATATTTCAAATCATCAATTGAAATTTCACGGGTAGGTTTTCTTATTTTAGAGACTACAAAAGTGTTTCCTTCCTCGATTTTCATTCCAGGAATGTATTTTGTAAAAATAGAAACCATATCTCCTCTTACCTGACCGTCTGAGATGATATCCACACCTGCATCAAGCTGGGCGATTACACTGTCTTTTATAGCCTGCTTAAAAGGATCAAAAGAACCGAAACTATTTAATAATTTCTCTTTAAAATTAGATGGTGAGCTTTCGCTAGCCGGAAAACTCCCTACTACAGTTGATTTCATTTTTTACCAGTGTCAAGTTTTCTGATATTTTCAACTTCTTCTTCTGAAATAGGCAATTCCACAACGGAAGTTCCATGACATGGTTTAGTGTAAGGTAAGAAAACAGTTCCTTTTTCATGGTCAAATCCGATTGGTATTGGTGGAATTCCAATAACTCTTACTCCAAGAACCTGGTCTCCAGGTTTGATATATACAATATCGTCAGCTTTGTATCTGATTATCATTGCACAGTCTTTAAAGCCTGCTTTTGAAGCGTGAATCTCATAATCATCAGATTGTTGAAGGTAAGTATCTAAACAGAATGACATTTTATTCGAACTCCTTGATTGCTTTGTCAAATTTAACTTTAATCGGTGAAGGATTATGGAAAGCTCTAACTGCAGTGATTTTTGCATTGCTTCCGCTTTCTTCAATCATATTAACAAATTCTTCCACTTCGTCTGCATCCCTTGAAAATACAAGTGCAAGTGATTTGGTTTGAAGTATTTGGTCAAATGTTACGAAAAATGATGCTGCTGCATCTTTGTGGACAAATCCAACTAATAAATCATAATCTCCTTCATTGATTTCGCCTAAAGTTCTTTCCAAATCCACTAATTTAAGATTATAAAATCCTTCAGGATCAGAAATTTTCACTAATTTTGAAGCTGCAGGGTTTGCAGCGATTGTAACGTCATAACCCATTTTTGTTAATTTATTAAAAACATAAACTGCCATCGGAGTTTGTGATGGAGTTTCAGGACATCCTAGTAAAACTAAAGCTTTCATAAAACTACTCTCCTATGATCTTGATTTCAATGTAACTACATTGGCCAATATCAATGAACCTACAAATAGGAATGTGAACAATGCCATACCGTTAATTGTTCTGTTGAATACAAATAAACCGATTAATGCCTGAGCACAGAAAGCTGCAAGAGCTCCTGTTAACAATACTTCTCTTCCCAAGTATTTCTTGTTGTTCTTTTCTCTTTTCTCCCTGTACATTGTCAATACTTTAAATCCAATGACAATTGTACCAAGCACAAATATCATTAACAGTGCCAAACCTAAGATACCGAAGTCAAAACCGTATCCGAATATTCCCGGAAGCATATAGTCGATAGTATCCTTTTGGTTAACGAGCACACCGAAAAACATCGGGAATGGAAGACCAAAGAATAAAACCAGTTGCATCGGCAGTGTAATATAACCTTCAGCGAAAGCTGTTCCCTCTGCTCCCCAATACGAAGCGTTAGCATTGTGTCCTATTAATTGAATGTTATTTAATACTGTCTTGATACTTGATAAAGAGTACTGTTCAATCCTTCCCAACCTTAATAGCGGTGAAAAGATTGTCATACCGGTTATGCGGGCAACTACTTCCAAAAGAACAAATCCAATACCTGCCGCTCCTAAAAACATCATTATTCTTCTCATTGTGAAAACGGATTTTTCCCTGAAGGATTTGGATATGATTAGATAACCAAAGAACAGACCGATAATCCATAAAATTAAAAAGGATCTGTGCATTAATCCACCGAATATTGTAATACCTCCAAGGAAGAGAATTACAAATCTTCTAAGCGGTCGTATATCTACACCCGATTCCTTCATTACCTTCAGTGAAGCAAGAGCGGTTACTGCACCCAATAGTGCTATTGGACCGAACGGGTGAGTAAATTCAGCCTGACTCGAAGATATGAATAGAAGTACAATATCTGCTCCGAAAAGAAGTGTAAAACCACCCATCAAGAATAGGGATAAAAATGTCACCACACTTAATGATAGCGGTATCAGGTTTAGGGCAAATACCATTGTAACAAATAGCATTAATCCTACTTCTATAATTAATTGAAAATGATTCTGAGCAATTAACAACATATTTTAATCACAATTAAGTCTTTATTTAAAAAATTATAAGTGGACTGACCGGGATTTGAACCCGGGGCCTCCGCCATGCCAAGGCGACGATCTACCATCTGAGCTACCAGCCCATTAAATACAATATAAATATTTGAATATTTTAATATAAAAAACTATTTGCCATTTTTAGCCAAATCATATAAATTATCTATAATAATCTGGAACAAATCATCAGTTTTTACCTCAATTTTTTCATGAGGATGAACTATAAATTCCAATGCCTTATGGATAACTTCCTCAGTATCATTTGACCTGTACATCAGTCCTTTATTAATGTAATACTGGTCTACAGATAAGGTTTCACCAGGATAGCATGAAATAACAGGAGTTTGAAGTATTGCTGATTCCCGGTTCATTGTTCCACCTGCACCAATAACCAAATCACATTTTTTGATTATGCTTGATGTATCAACCGGCGGCTTTAAAATTGAAACGTTTTCAATGCCTTCAAAGATTTCAGCCTGCTCTTTAAATCTTGGAAGAATTAGAATGTTGGCAACGTTTTTCAACTCATCTACAATTGGTGATAAGACTGATTTTCTGCAGTCTGCATTCAGATATGATGCGAGTGAAGGTTCAGGTCTCATCAAAATAGTTTTTGGATGAGTCAATTTCAAATTCAAATCATCAAAAACATCATCATTATAAACAAAGCTTTTAAAGTGCATCAATTCAGAGGTTCCATCATATGGGATGATAGTATTTGGATCTGCACCGAATTTCATCAGTTTCCAAAAGTCAATGCTGTTTGGAGTGATTATTCTGTCACAAAGCGGAAGAGTGAGCTTATTAGCTGCAAGAGCATGTTCATTGTCTAATACATATAAGCTAGGAATTCCCAAACCGAATGTGATTCTTGGAAGTTCAATGGAATGCTTGCTAAGGGCAACATCCACCTTTTCGCCATGTATAATATCAACAAGATTGAATACCCTTTGAGTGCTTTCCCTTAACTTGTCATAAAGGGTCACACCATGCTTTCCAACAGAAATGAAGTCAATTTCATACATCTCAAGTAATTTATGGATATCTCCGAATTGCCTTGCAGTGACAATCACATCCTCGCCTTCGGCTTCAAGATACTTTATTACATCCTTAAAAAACCGTGCGTGAGGCGCATTTGAAATATCTATCCATACTTTCATGAAACCACCAAAAATAATAACTTATAATCTTTCTTTTTTATCTTCTATAACTTTAATAATTTCATCCAATCCATTTCCTTCTTTTAGGTTGGATGTGATGATTTTAACGTTAGGATTTAATTTTTTAGCATCAGCAACCATTTTGTCAACGTCTGCACCGACAGCTTCAGCCAAGTCTATCTTGTTAATGATTATTACATCTGATGTCTGGAAGATGATTGGGTGTTTTTCTACTGTATCGTCACCTTCTGTAACGCTGATAACGACTATTCTCATGTGGGAACCTAATTCAAAGTCAACAGGACAGATTAAGTTACCTACATTTTCAATAATTACCATGTCAAGGTCATCTAATGGCAAGTCTCCAAGACCGTGACCAACCAAATGAGCATCCAAGTGACATTCTTTACCAGTATTAAGACCTGCTACAGGAACATTGTGTGATTCAATACGTTCTGCATCGAATTTAGAGATGACGTCACCTGCTATAACTCCAATGTTATAGTCTGTATTGTCAATGATTTCTTCAATTAATGTTGTTTTACCTGAGCCTATTGCTCCTACAAAATCAACACAGAAAATTCCTTTTTCCTCTAAGTTTTTTAGGTTTTTTTCCGCTAATCTTTTGTTAGCGTCCATAATATTTTTTGCTACTTCCACATCTGCTACTTGGTGCATAATATCTCCTCCGTTTATTTAAGAATCATCAGGTTTTTCTATAACAATATTTTTAACAACAATATCCTTTCCATTTAATATCTCCACATTTAAACTGTCGCATTCAGGACATCTTACAATTGGAGCGTAGTGGTCGCTATCATCCAAAATAGCGTCTCCATGGAAATTACAATCTGAACAGTCAATTTCTGCAGGAATTTCTTCAAATTTTATTTCCGCATCTTCAATTATGGTGTTTTCAACCAAAACACCTAAAATAAACTGTAACTGTTCAGGATTAATCATAGCCAATCTGCCGACTTCAACAGTGACTTCGTTAACTTCAGTTGCATTATTTGCCTCTGCAGTATCCAAAACTGCATTGATAATGCCTTGAGCCATAGATAATTCATGCATTTTTATTACACCTATAATAAATATTAATATTATAAATTTAGTTTTGTTTATTAATAAAAGTATTTAATATTTTGAACAGTACCAAGTAATATTTTATTGTTGATGTTAACAACATTTAAATATTTTCCAAATTAAAAATATTAAATGAGGAGATTATTATGACTTACAAATCTAAATTTGGTTTTGGCTGCATGAGGCTTCCGCAGACCGATGCAAACGACCCGAGCAAAATCGACCAGGAACTATTCAATGAAATGGTTGACATATATATGGAAAAGGGATTCAACTACTTCGATACATCTTATGCTTATCACAACGGTGCAAGTGAAGTGGCAATAAGAAAGGCAGTAGTTGAAAGATATCCCCGCGAATCATTTAAAATCTGTGACAAGATGCCTACATGGGCATTGACTTCACCAGAAGACAATGACAAATTTGTCAACACAATGCTTGAAAGACTTGGAATTGAATACTTTGACGTGTTTTTTATTCACAACATCAATGTTCCATGGTTCAAACTGGCCGAAGACAACAATACCTTTGAATATATCCAAAAGATGAAAGCAGACGGAATAGCTAAAAAGATTGGTATCAGTTTCCATGACAATTCAAAACTCCTATCCAAAGTCCTGGACAAATACGGAGACATCCTCGATATCGTCCAGCTGGAGCTGAACTACCTTGACTGGGAAGATCCTGCAATTGAAGCTCACAAATGCTATGACTTATGCGTTAAACATGACTGTGATGTTTATGTGATGGAGCCATTAAAAGGTGGAGTAATTGTCAACACATCTGATGAAATTAAAAATGAATTCAATGCATTCAATCCCGACAAGTCAATAGCAAGTTTTGCAATAAGATTCTGTGCATCACTTGAACATGTTAAAATCGTTTTAAGTGGAATGAGCAAAATGAGCGATTTGGCTGATAATTGTGACACATATGAAAATTTCAAGCCTTTGAGTGATGAGGAACGTGAATTTTTAGAAAGGATGGCTTTAAAACTACGGGAAAATGTAGCTGTTCCATGCAGTGAGTGCGGATACTGTGTTGATGCATGTCCTGAAATGATTCCAATACCAGAATATTTCAATCTGTACAACACAAGTAAAAATCAGCCTGAATCAAACATCTACAGATTATATTATGATAAGTTAGGTGATGAGAAAGTGCCTGCCGATGAATGTACATACTGCGGAACCTGTCTTGACCATTGTACTCAAAAAATAGACATTCCCGAAAAACTTGAAGAGTTATGTGAACACTTTGAAGAAGGTTTCAGTCCTTATGCTTAAGCCCTTAAGAAACCCTCATTTTTAACTCTCTAACCATTTCACCATTTTTATTTATTTTTGATGCTTTCCTGTAATATTCAACAGCCTTTGGAAATATTCCTGAGTGATAATATATCAGTCCCATCAATGCAAGAGCTTCTGAATGCTTATCATCAAAATTAAGTAGCTTTGTAAGAATTTCTGAAGCAGTATCCAAATCACCCTGCTCGTACAAATCATAAGCTTCCTCATATAATGTTTCCACATCATCAAGGGAGTTCAATTCAATAGCTGCTTTTTTAGGCTTATCTGAAAGCAGAACTTCAAGTTCATTTGCCATTTCATTTGACCTGTCAATTGCCAAGGCCTTTTTAGTGAAAAGAAGTGCAATATCCCTTTGATCCTGGTTGTACAATATCTGAGCCATTAAGGCGAGTGCCCTGACATGTTTTTTATCCTCAATCAATATGCTGTTCAACACATCTTTTGATGAGGAATAGTCACCTTTTTCATACAGCTCCAAAGCCTCATCGAATGCATCAATCTCTTTAACTTCAATGGTAATCTCTTCTTTTTCACCTTCATTTTCACCGGAGATTAATTTTTTCATATATTCCAAAATGTAGATTGTAGCACCTTTGTGAAGAGGTTTGTTATCATTACCGCATTTCGGTGAGTAAATGCATGACGGACATCCGCTTTTACAGTCACAATTATTTAATAAATCAATTGTAGAGTCAATCAAGTCAACAAACACATCCACTGCCTTTTCGGTTATTCCGATTCCACCTTCATAACCATCATAGATAAAAATGGTCGCTTCCTGAGTGTCCTCATGGAAATTTGTAGAAAGTCCACCAATATCAAATCTGTCACACATGGTATGGAGCGGGAAAAGACCGATTAAGGCATGTTCAGCACCATGAAGCCCTCCTGCAAATACCTCTTCCTCATTTGGAAACATGTCTTCCAGAGTATCCTTAACGCTTTTCGGTATTGTAAACCACAATCCTTTGGTATTGAATTTCAAAGGCGGAAGATCCAACAGATATGTTCCGATAGGCTTTGAAAAGTGCATTTTCTTATATTTGAAGTAGTCTTCACTTACGGTAAGCTCTCCGAAGTGTATTGTCAAATCACCATATTTGGTTTTGGACAGCTTCTTTTTGATTTTGGTTTCTGTCTTGTTTAAAACCATTGT
>JAFUCN010000039.1 GCA_017459665.1 Methanobrevibacter sp.
ACAAAACATTAACGATATTTATTTTAAAATATAAACACTTAAATTCCGTAGAATTCCACTATTTTATCTAACTTATCGGTTATTTTAACATTAAACATGCAATAGTTTTCACACTTCATGCATTTTTCACATTCACTTGCATGATGAGATAGTTTCATGTAATGAGTTTTAGCCAGTTCATCTCCAATCATAGACAAGTCATATAATTTTGAAATCAATGAAATTGGAATTTCATTTGGACATGGCTCACAATGACCGCAATACATGCATTGCCCTTCAATATTAACACCGATATCACCAATAACTGAATAATCACAATCTTTGGGTTCAGCATTCAGATAATTCAGACTTTCCTTAAGTTGGGATAATGATGATATTCCCGGAAGGACAGTTATAACTCCTGGCCGGTCAAGACAATATTGAATGCATTGATTGGTGGTTAATTTAATTTTAAGAGGACTTAAATTTTTGTTTAAAAGTCTTCCACCACCATAAGGCTTCATTACACTTATTGCAATTTTTTCCTTTCTGCAATTTTTATAAAATTCTGCTCTTGAATTATTTAATTCAAATTTATCCTCATTTATGATATAGTCAAAGCTAGGATTAATACTCATCATGAAAAAGTCAATATCTGAATATTCAATGAATTTAGAGCATACTTCAGGATTGTGGGATGTCACTCCAACATGTTCAATCAATCCTTCATCTTTTAGTTTTATTGCATAATCAAGAACCCCATTTTCAATTATTCTTTCAAAATCATCCATTTCATCTACTGAATGAATCAATCCAAAATCAGCATATTCAACACCAAAAGCTTTAATATCCTCATTTAACACATCTACCATATGTTTTACATTTCTTGGTCTTTTATATTCGCCGTTTATGAATTTTCCTGTTAGATGCATTTGAGTGAAAACCTTATCTTGAAACTCATTAATAGTTTGCCGGATTGGTTTTATGAATTTGTCTTCAACCCTTATGCAGTCTATGAAGTTCATTCCGTTTTCAAAACCGTATTCAAAAATTTCCTTAATTTCTAAGGGATTAATATCCCTTATATAACCGGTTCCAAAACCTAAAATGCTTATTTTTTCATTTGTCCTGGGGTGTTTTCGATATTGCATAACAATCTTACTTTAATATTTAATATTATATTAAACTAGTTTTTCGTCAGCATAAACAATTAAATATCATACAATTAATAATTTAAACCATGAATAAAGACAGAGTCATTGCATTAACAGATGGAATCATTGCAATTGCAGCTACAATAATGGTTCTTGAGCTATCAGTTCCTTCAACTGTAACTCTTGAAACATTATCCTCACAGATTCCAACATTTTATGCATATATAATAAGTTTTGCACTTGTTTACTTATCCTGGAGATCACATCACAACGCCTTTGAAAAAGCCGACCATATTGATGGGAAGACTTTTATTATTAACGGTATCTGGGTATTTTTTATCACATTGGTTCCTTTTGTAACAGGCCTAATAGGAAATGCCCCAAATGACACATTGGCTACCGTAATATATATCGTAACCATATTCTTATGGTCATTAACTTTCCAGTTTTTAGACATTGCCATTGTAAATGCAAATCCTGGAGCCGAAAAGGATGAAATCAGAATCCTCCAAGAGCAATATTGTTCGGAAGCTATGGACTGGCACTCATATTCTGTTTTATAATGCCAATTTTGTCATTGGCAATAATTGGAATTGCAATAATTGCAATGACAATTAATATTTTCAAATGCAATTCATTAAAATGAGCAAAATAATTGATTTACAATTAAACAGGTGAACAATATGGTTGATGTTAACTGGGAAAATGATAGAATTGTCTTAACTCCCACTAATCTGTACATGGAATATATCTTATTAAGCTATAACAATTTTTTAAAAAACAAGTTAAAAGACGTTGAAATTACATATGGTGAATTAACCTATATTTATAACATCAAATATTTTCCATCCATATCGCAAAGGGAATTGTCTGAAACATTATTTGTTTCCGAGGCCAATGTTGCTAAAATGGTTAAAAAATTAGTTAATAAAGGATTAGTTAAAAAAGAAAAAGATGAAAACAATAAAAGCAGAAATATTTTAAATTTAACTGATAAAGGAGAAGAGTTATTTGTTAAAATTAACGTTTTGACATGTGCCTGGGAAAGAGAAATTACTGGTGAAATGTCAAATGAGAAATATTTTGAATTTAAGGACACTTTATTTAAATTAACTAAAAAATCAGCAGATTTAGGTTAACAAAAATTTTATATACTGCAAATTTACAATATATTAAATAAGTCTTAACTTAGTTAAGTCTTTAATAAAATTACGAGGTAAACACAATGTCAATTTATGATTTTGAAGCAAAAGATGGCGAAGGAAATGTCGTTTCCCTAAGCCAATACAAAGATAAAGTACTCTTAATTGTCAACTCAGCAACAAAATGCGGTTTTACTCCACAATACACTGAATTAAATGAAATTTATGCAGAATTTAAAGATCAAGGATTTGAAATTCTTGATTTCCCATGCAACCAGTTTGGAAACCAAGCTCCAGGTACAACCGAAGAAATCGCAGAAGTATGCCGCAACAAATGGTTGGTTCCATACACAATATTCGACAAAATTGATGTAAACGGTGAAAATGCACATCCATTATTCGAATACCTTAAAGAAGAACAGCCATTTAAAGACATAACTGGAAAAGGAGCAACAAAATTAAAATTAGTCTTGAAAGCAACTGACAGACATTACAAAGACAACAATGACATCAAATGGAACTTCACCAAATTTTTAGTTGACCGTCAGGGAAACGTTGTTCAAAGATTCGAACCGACCGAAGATTTAGGTGACGTCAAAAAAGCAATCAAAGATTTAATTTAAACAATTAAATCTTAATATTGATAGGAGGAATAAAATGGAACAATTTGATATTATTATCATCGGAGCAGGACCGGGAGGCCTTACAGCCGGAATTTATGCAGGTAGACAAGGAACTAAAAACCTAATAATAGATAAAGACTTGGCTGGAGGATTAGGTAGAGAAGTTCCAGAAATGGAAAACTACCCCGGTTTTGATAACATTTCCGGTTTGGAACTGATTGAAAAAATGAAAGCGCAGGCAGTTAAAAACTGTCAGTTAAACGAAATGGAAGAAGTTCAAGAAATCATCAAAACTGATGATGAATACCGTTTTACTGTCAAAACAAACAAAGACTCCTATCAATCAAAAAGCATAATTCTTGCAACAGGCAGCTCCCATAGGCATTTGGATGCAAAAGGCGAAGAAGAACATAAGGGAAAAGGCGTAAGTTACTGCGCTACCTGTGACGGATTTTTCTTTGCAGGAAGAGACATTATCATGGTTGGTGGTGGAAACAGCGCCCTTCAGGAAGCATTATATCTAAATAATTTAGGTGCAAATGTTACACTCATCCACAGAAGAGATGAATTCAGAGCACAAAAACACCTGCAAGATCAAATTAAAGAAGCTGGAATCAACACCATTCTAAATGCTACTGTTGAAGAGATAAAAGGTGAAATGCTGGTTGAATCAGTTATTCTCAAAGATACAAAAACAGATGAGCTGACTGAATTGCCAGTCAATGGTGTTTTCATAAGTGTCGGCTATATTCCTCACACAGAATTGGCCCAGCAGTTAGGCGTCAATCTTGATGAATCAGGCCATATCATCACAGATACAAACCAGAAAACTAATGTTGACTATGTATATGCAATTGGTGATGTTTGTGTTGGCTTAAAACAGTGGGTTGTTGCATGCGGTGAAGGTGCAGTTGCTGCAACTTCAGCATTTACAGATATCCAGTAATCTAATAACGTTCTTGCAAGAACATGTAAATAAAGAATGCTATAACTAATACAACAATTACTGGCAATAACCACATAAATATTTTAAGCAATAAAACTGCAACAAATATTGCGACAATTATAAATATTAAATCTTGAAGTTCCATGTAACATTGATTTATCTTATGTAATATATAAGACTTTACATGGAAAACTCTCTTTTTAAAATATTTCATGATAACATATAATAATTAAAAAAACCAAAAATAATATTATTATATTTTCATGGAGTATAAAATGACAATATTAGTTATTAATAATAAAGGACAGTATAATCATAGAATTCAGAGATCACTTCAGTATCTCAAAATTCCATCCGAACTGGTTTCAAATACATTATCTGTTGAAGATATTGAAGCTAAAAATCCAACAGGCCTTATTTTAGGTGGAGGGCCTTCACTTGAAGGTGCCGGAAACAGTGAAGAATATATCAAACACTTTGACATTCCAATTTTAGGAATATGTCTAGGGCACCAGTTAATTGCCAAGGCTTACGGTGGTGAAGTTGAAACATCTGAAACTGAAAGTTATGCTCAAGTTAAAATTAATATTAATAACGATGAAAACTTATTTGAAGGTTTAGCTCCTGAAATGGATGTTTGGTCTTCACATAAAGATGAAGTAAAAACAATCCCTGAAGATTTTGAAATACTTGCAAGTTCAAACTTATGTGATGTTGAATCCTTTAAACATAAAACAAAAGATGTATATGGAATCCAATTCCATCCGGAAGTACATCACACTCCTAAAGGATCAATAATCTTTGAAAATTTCTATAAAATCTGTCAAAAGGTGTAATGATGATTGATAATGCTGATGATTTAAGAGAAAAAGCAAATGAATTTAAACCAGGTTTAAAAAAGAAATACGTCAATATCCCCATAGGTGATGAAGAATATGGATTTAGAATTTCCGGAATTGGAGCTAAATCTGTAAAAATTGAAAAATATGTCAAATATGATGATATTTTTGAAGCAATTGAAGCTGGTAATGACAACGGCCTTGAAGCCATGATTAAACAAATCATTGAAGATTACGAAGAAGACGACGATGAGGAATAAAATGTT
Organism: Methanobrevibacter sp.; assembly: GCA_017459665.1. GTDB lineage: Archaea > Methanobacteriota > Methanobacteria > Methanobacteriales > Methanobacteriaceae > Methanocatella. Next base: position 4,950 of record JAFUCN010000039.1, read on the forward strand.
AAGCCCTAAAGAATTTATTGAAGATGCAATCCAAAAGATTAAAGACCAGATTGGTGATGAAAAAGCAATTATCGCATTATCAGGAGGAGTGGACAGTTCAGTATGTTCTGTTCTTGTTCAGGAAGCTATTGGTGATAATTTAACTGCTGTTTTTGTAGACCACGGTCTTTTAAGAGAAGGAGAAGTTGAACAAGTTACCAATACTTTTAAAGACAGGCTAAATTTCAAATTTGTAGATGCTTCTGATGAGTTTATGGATGCACTTGCAGGTCATGATGACCCAGAAGATAAAAGAAAAATCATCGGAAAAGTATTTATCGATGTATTTGAAAGAGAAGCTATAAAATCCGGGGCTAAATTCCTAGTTCAAGGAACCATTGCACCTGACTGGATTGAAACTAAAGGTGAAATTAAATCTCACCACAACTTAGCTCTTCCAAGCGGAATGGAACTGGAACTTTGTGAACCGATTCGTGACTTATACAAAGATGAAGTAAGAGAAATAGGTGATGAATTAGGTCTTCCAGCTACAACAGTATACAGACAACCTTTCCCAGGACCGGGTCTTGGAGTACGTGTTGTTGGAGCTCTCACAAGAGACAACGTTGAAATCTGTAGAAAAGCAAACAAAATCGTTTGTGATGAAGTTGAAAAAGCAGGTATCGATAAAGAGGTATGGCAATACTTTGCTGTATTGACTGACACTAAAGTTACAGGTGTCAAAGGAGATCAAAGAGACTTCGGTTATCTGGTAGTCGTTAGAATTGTTAATTCAATTGATGCCATGACCGCATCCGTTGCTGAACTTCCTTGGGAAGTTGTACAGACAATCTCCAAAAGAATTACTTCTGAAATTTCTGAAGTTACCCATGTCGCTTTATCCATTAGTGATAAACCACCTGCAACCATCGAATTCTGTTAAAATACTATTTTCAAAAATAGTATTTTTTTAATCTTTTTTTCTTATGAAAACAACTAAAAATGCTTATCTGGCCAAGTTAACAGAACAAATACAAATGAAGTCTGTTAAAGTTGGAAAAAATCTTGAAGGAACAACACCACCCTCTGTTTTTATTGGTAGATGGTCTTATCCCAAAGTTTATGCTGGACCCATGATGAGCTCACAGATGGGTGATACATCAATCATGGATTCACCGGAAGACTGGATTGGACAGAATAAAACCCAAGATGAAATCATAAATTACAGGATGAATCTGGTTCGTGGAAAGCAGTTAATCAAGATTGATGATTTGGAAAATCCGTTTGTTGAAAAGCTTCAGGACATATCCCTTGCATCCAAATCAATTGATAGCGAAGCAACTTTTGGTAGAAGACCGACAGGATCCATGCTTTCAGAAGACAGCATGCCTCATGGTCCGAGTGCAGTTATCGAAAAGTTCGATATTGATGCCGTTAAATGGGACAGACAACTTGAAAAAACATTCTATGATACTGATTTAAAGGCAACTGAAGCAGTTGTCAATCTTCACAATAATGACGTTCCATTTTCTGCAATGCAAAAAGCATTTTCCGTTGGTGCTATCGGAGTAAAAAACAACAGAAAACTGGTTCCTACTCGCTGGTCAATCACAGCATGCGATTCAACACTTGCAGATGAATTTTTAAAGGAAGTCAGAAAATTCGAAATACTTGACACCTATCAAGTATTTGAATTTGGAGCGTTGAACAATTATTATATTATCATCTTAACTCCAACAGAATGGCAATATGAATGGTATGAAGCATTTATTAAACTAATGAAAAATGAAGAACTGATATTTTCAGATTATGAAACAAATACTGGTAAAAAAGAGTATTCTCGAGTCGGAGGATGTTATTACACTGCAAAAATGGCAGTTCTGGATTATCTTATGAAAATTAAAAGGCAATCAGGATTGCTTATTTTAAGAGAAGCTTACGACGGTTATGTTCCACTGGGTGTTTTTAATGTTAGGGAGAACATCAAAGAGGCAATGGCACTACCATATCTTGAATTTGAAACCTTGGAAAATTGTCTGGAATATGCCGGGCAAAAATTAAGAATACCGATTAACAAATATGTTAAACAGGGCACTCTTTTAAATGAAATGCTCCACACAAAGCAGACCACATTGGATATGTACTTTAAGACTGGTTAATATGTTTAAATTTAAAACTTCTAGTGAAAAGACTAAAAAGATAATGTCAGACATTGCATCAGGCAAATTAGAAAACACTGACTTTGAGAATAATTGTATTGATAAATTAAAAGATTTGACAAATCATGATGAAGTTAGGATTACTTCCAGTGGAAACAACAGCATTTTTATTGCACTTTCATCTATCAAAGGAGACATCATCGTTCCCGATCAGGGCGGTTGGCATGGATTTAAACAGATTGCAAAATTCCTGAACAAAAACATCATTACATTAAAAACAGATTTAGGTCTCATAAATGCTGATTATCTTGATGAATTAGATTTGAATGACCATTCAGCACTTATTTTTACAAGTTTCGCAGGATATTGTGCTGAACAGGACATAAAAAGCATTTCAAAATACTGTAAGAACAATAATATCACAACAATTGAAGATGCATCTGCAGGAATCGGCGATAAAAAAGGACTTTTGGGAAACGGAAAATATTCAGACATAATTATCGCATCAACAGGTTCTCCAAAAATTATTAACGTTGGAAGTGGAGGATTTATCACAACAAGCAAACCCGAAATTTTCAAAAAAACTACCCTCCCCCTAAAACTAAGCAAAACTAATGAAATTATATGTGGTGGTATATGTAGCGAACTTGAAAATGTAGGTAAAAAACTAGAACTTACATTAAATGCAACAGAGCATTTAAAAAAACACATACCTAATACAATGCATGCAAATAAAAGAGGAGTAAATGTAATTATACCTCATAGTGATGCCAAGTCAATTAGTTGGGAATTGAAAAAGACACTAACCACAGACAAAAGCGGATTTATCACAACTTGCCCAAACTATAACCGCATAAAACAAAAAGCAATTGCAATTGAAATAAAAAATCTTGACTATGGCTGCCTTAAAAAAGAATATTTGGACATAATTATAAAAGAAGTTAATAGTCTACTGTGAGTTTGGTAATCCTATCAATAATGATTTCATCAACAGAAAGATTTTCCATTTCAGCTTCACTGATTTTATAGATATCCATCAGATGATTTTCATTTAAATCAAAAACACCATCATCCAAATCAAAAACAGAAGACAACTCCATTGTATAATCATCACAATTAATTAGGATAGCACAGATGTTCATAGAACCTTCTTTTAGACCTAAAATTTTAAATGCCTTTGAAATTTGCCTTTGAGCAGAGCATCTAAGTGCGATTTCAACACTTAAATCCTTTGCTAAATTTTCACCACGCTCAAAAGCCAAAATTGCCTGATTAACACCATGGATTACATGATTTTTAGATGCAATGGAATCTGCATTAAGAAGTTGGATTATTTCACCGTCTTTTTTAACAGAATCAATTAAATCAAGAGTGTCACCAACAGAATCTATTTGGGCTTTAAAGCCTAATATTTGAACATTATTCATATCCATATAACCACTAATCCATCAATAATCTGTTTACACCGGCAATATATGCTTTTACACTTGCATTGATAATGTCCGGTTCTGTACCTCTGGCAGATACTACACGATCTCCTTTTTGCAATTTGATTATTACATCAATGAATGCATCAGTACCTCCAGTAATAGCGTCTACGTGATACTCTATCAAATCAACATCATTAAATATGTCAAGTGATTTGATTGCATTGATTGCTGCATCAACAGGACCTAAACCAACACCAGCATTTAGGATTTCCTCACCATCAATTGTGATTTTAACAGATGCAGTAGGCATAACCTTATTTCCGGATACAATTGTAACTTCATCCAGTTTAATCCTGTCTTCATGATTAATTTCAAGGACATTGTCTGCAATAACCTGCAAATCAACATCAGTTACGGTTTTTCCTTTATCAGCCAGCTCTTTAATGTCATCACAGATTTGTTTAAGCTGATTATTATTAACATTTAAACCCAATTCCTTAAGTCTATTATCCAAACCATGGGTCCCCATGTGCTTTCCAATAATGAATTTGCGTTTTCTGCCAACAAGTTCCGGAGTAATAGGTTCATATGTAGCGGAATTTTTAATGATACCATCAGAGTGAATTCCTGATTCATGAGCAAATGCATTTTCTCCAACAATTGCCTTATTAGGCTGGATATACACTCCAGTTGATCTTGCAACCAGTTTTGAAATATCATAAATTTCATTAATTTTAATATTTGTTGAAAATTCAGGAAGCAATCTGTCAATACTTACAACACATTCCTCAAAGGAAGTGTTTCCTGCTCTCTCACCAATACCATTGATGGTTGTATGAATTTCTGATGCACCACCTTTCAATGCAGATAAAGTATTTGCAACAGCAAGACCGAAGTCATTGTGACAGTGAACGGAAATAGGTATTGGAATATCATTTAATGAATTGAACAATTCAAAAGAAGTGTCTGGTGTTAATATGCCTACAGTATCACATACACATAATCTGTTAACATCATGTTCGATAGCACTTGCAAAAACAGATTTTAAAAAATCAATATCACTCCTGGATGCATCTTCTGCAGACAGCTCAACAATTAAACCATGATCTTTACAATAATCTATTGCATCATTTGATAATTTAATCAATTCCTCACGTGTGGTTTTCAGCTTATCAGATATATGTAAATCAGAAGTAGGAACAACAAGATTAACGCCATCGACATCACAGTCTATACAATAATCAATGTCAATTGTTAAAGGCCTAGAAAAACTTAAAATTTCAGCATTGAAATTTTGCCGGGTAATCTCTTTAATAGAATCTCTCTCACCTTCAGAAGTGATAGCAGAACCCGCTTCAATATAGTCCATGCCTATCTCATCTAACTTGGTGGCAATCCTTAATTTCTCTAAAGGTGTTAAGGAAACACCTGGAGTCTGTTCTCCATCACGTAATGTCGTATCCAATACTTTAATATTCATTAAATCACCAAAAATTATACAATAGTGGTATTAAGTGTAAAAAGTATCAAAAAAAACAGTTAAATAAAGTAATAATTGTAATAGAGAAAGCTTGCAGCGAAATGAAATTCCCATAGAAAACCATAGTACACAAACAAAACACAAAAGGACTTCACTACTGGGATCGAAACGAGACCAGGTATAACCCCCATGCTATGACCGCAATAC
>JAFUCN010000040.1 GCA_017459665.1 Methanobrevibacter sp.
CCATTTTGCTGAAATACTTACTGTTGCTGAGGTTCAGTCAATTGCAGGTCATTCCAACTCACAAACAACAGACAAGTATATCCATATTGACCGTGAACAAATGAAACAAAAATTAAAAGCTAATTCTATGAGATTTAATAATTAAATTTATTAATTCTCTTTTTTAAATTATAATATGGACTCTAAATTTTATTAAATTTCATAATTTTTAAACCTTGTAGAAACCATATTAAAATTTAGGTTAATATCGAATTTATTTGCTTGTTTTGTCAAAATAATTCCTATTAATTCATATTTTTAATTTTAACATGATTTTTATTCTTTTTTATTTTTCACTTGAATTTGCACTTCGCAAAAAAATTTTACCAAAAATGCTCAGATTTGGATTTAAAGCGATTAAATTCATTTAATTTTTTTACACTTGAAATAAAACTTACTAATATTAAAATTAAGCTATAATTAACTATATATAGTAAAATGGAGAATATATATTAATATGTTAAGCAAAATAAAATATTCTCCATATTATTATTTGAATTCCAGACAGTTAAACCTTTCGGATTTTGGACTTAAAATCAACAATAAAAATCCAAAAGAAAAAATATTCTCCATTGCTAAAAAGGAAAATATGTTGCTAAATTTTGTTGAATTTACTTATAACTATGCTAAATGGATTTTTCCAAAGTATTCCTGCGATTACAGCAATCATTTATACAATCAACCACAATTATTCACAATTTTAGCAATGAAAACCTATTTAAAAACAACCTATCGCGAAATAATCGAATGTTTAGAACTTATGGACAAAATAAGAAAATTTTTAGGCTTGAATAAGCTGCCACACTTCACTACTATTCAAAAATTCTTTGTAAGAATGTCTGACACAAAATTAAAAGATTTAAACGACTTAATTAATTTTATGAATCCATCTGAATGTGAATTGGTTGCTATGGATGGAACAGGACACACAAGTGACTACGCTGATAAATATTATGCACAAATAAGGGGCAAATCACGAAAAAGCTACATTAAAAACCATATTGCAATCAATGTCGACACAAGAATGATCCTAAATTATGGAGCAAATAAAGGTCCAAAACACGATACACAATTCGCACTAGCTTCAATAAGACAATTAAAACCATATAAACCCCACTACATTCTAGCAGATAAAGCATATGATTCAGAAGAAATAAGGAAATGTATAAATGAAGAAATAGGAGCATTCGACCAAATACCATTGAAAAAAGGTGCAACAACAGGACATTACAGGTTAAATAGTGCAACAATCTTCTGGCACGATGTCTATGCAAGAAGAATGAATGTAGAAAGCGTAATTTCAGTAATAAAAAGAAGATTCAATGGAGTTAATTTTAGCAGAAGCACACCATTACAAAATAAAGAAACAAAACTCAAAGATGTATTATACAACATTTACAGAGCCATACAAATATTTTAAGATAGGGTTTCTACAAGGTTTTTTATTTATTATATGAATATAATTTATTTTACGATGTTATTATGTGTAGTGTGAGGATATTTTTAAAAAATAAGTCTTATTTTAATGAATTAATTTAGTATATTAACTTCATTTATAAATTCCTCTCACCAACATGTTGTTCTGCTTCAATTACATGGCTCGTTCATTAGATTAATGAAAACATATATACTTAATCAATTACATTAATTAAATTATGAAAGCAACAGAATTGCATGAAGAAATTAAAGAAAATCTAAAAGATTATCCTATTGAATATCTCAGAAACAAAGTTACAGATGAGAGATATAAAGATCCGCTGACTAAAAAATTAGCCAAATACAATTCACAAACGTGGGATGAAATATTTGCACTGGATATCGATGAAGACTATGACATTAAGGAAGGGGTTGTTGAAAACCTTAAAAATGACATTGATTTTTATTTTGACACTTATGCCGGAGGAGATGAGCAAACAAGAGAATTTACAAAATACATCTCACTATATCTGGCACTAATGGCTAAAAAACCTCTCCACCCATTTGGAGACAACCCTACAAAAGATGAAGTCTTTTTAGAAAACGGGGAATACAAATGCAAAACCAGAATCATGAGCATCAGAGATGAAAACTCCATGTGCAGATATTGCGTTTGCAAAAATGCAGGATATTCATTCGGATTTTAACCAGGGAGTATATGAAATGTCAGACAGCTGCATGGAGATGTATGATGAACTTTCAAATCTCATTTCACAAGATAACGCCATCAAATCATTTTCAGTTTTGGAAATTCTGAAAAAATATTCATCTAACATTTCAGTATTTGATATGATGGACTTTTCCTCACAGGTTATAAAAGAAAACAGATACGTGCAGGAAAACTACAGAAAAGACAGTGAAAAATCATATATCGAGTCATTCCTATTGCGTATCAAGGACATTTCAAACGACAACAATTCCTATACTCATGATATCGACAAGAAATCATTCAGCGAAGCAATTGAAATTTTAAGATTACATTATAAAACCGGGATACGGGAGAGTAAACCCAAAGTGCTTCTTATTTTTGAAATTTCTTCAATTTATACAACATTCATTTTAGAAGAGCCCATTCATCCTGTAGGCACACCATTCCCAGGGGCACTGAAAGTTGAAGAAAAAAATGGTGCATTCCTATGTCCGGTAAAGGATGCAAACATCGACACGCCAAATGCAGTATGCAATATCTGCCTCGCAGAACAGCTTGACTTTTAGACCAAAACCCTACACAACATTAAAGATTTGATATTTGAAATTTACTTTCCACTTTTGAAGTTAGTCAACACTAACTATGGATTATTTATAACAATTTTTTTAAATGTATTATTATAGTTGAATCACGGTGATAAGTATTGACAAAAGATTTAGTTACTTGCCCTATTGAAAATACACTTAAATTAATCAATCGAAAATGGGTTATCGTATTGATTAGAGACATGTTTACCGGAAAAAAACATTTTTCAGAATTTAAAGACAATCATCCCAATTTATCTGCCACCGTTTTGACAGACACGTTGAAATTTATGGAAAACAATAGTCTTATTGTAAAGAAGAATGTTATTGGCACCAAAAAGAATTTAACTGAATACCATTTGACAAAAAAAGGGTCTAAACTAAATAAGATTTTATATGAAATGGCAGTTTTTGGTTTGGATGAATTAGAATGCGGTGATGAAAGAGATTCCGAAATTATTGCTATGTTTAAAGATTATTATATGGAATTATTGAAAATTTAAAGGTGAATTAATGAAAGCAGCAATTTTAAAAAAATATGATAAAAAAGGCAGTGAAATTCGTATTGAAGAGGTTCCAGTTCCTGAAATTGGTCCGAATGATGTTTTAGTAAAGATTATGTTTGCCGGCGTTAATCCTCTAGATAACATGATTATCCGTGGAGAAGTCAAAATGATAACACCCTACAAACTTCCATTAATAATGGGCAATGAATTTTCAGGCATTGTGGAAAAAACTGGGGAAAATGTAACAGAATTTGATATAGGTGATAGAGTGTATTCAAGAATGCCTTTGGATAATATCGGTGCATTTGCAGAATTCGCATCAGTTGATAAGACCGCACTTGCAAAAATTCCCGACTATTTAAGTTTTGAACAAGCAGCATGCATTCCTTTGACTGCTTTAACAGCATTTCAGTCTTTCGATTTGATGAAAATTAATAAAAATGAAAGTATTTTCATCTCCGGAGGCACTGGAAGTCTTGGAGCTATGGCAATTCCAATCGCTAAACATTTAGGTCTTAATGTCTTCACAAGCGGAAGTGCACGAAACAAACAAAGAGTGACTGATTTGGGAGTGGATGAATTCATTGACTACAGGACTCAAGATTACTCGCAAATATTACACGACGTAGATTATGTATTGGACACTATTGGTGAAAAAGAACTGGAAAAGGAATTCAAAATACTGAAACATGGTGGAACTCTTGTTTCCTTAAAAGGAATGCCAAATAAGGAATTTGCTCAGAGAATGGGTTTATCTTCAATTAAAAAAATATTATTTGGAATGGTTGGCCGTAAAATTGATAAAATGGCTCAAAAGAAAAATCAGAAATATTATTTCCTCTTTGTTAATGAAAATGGCAAACAATTAACTGAAATATCCAAAATCTTTGAAGAAAATAAGATAGAACCCTCAATTGATGAAATCTATGAGTTATCTGACATCAATAAAGCTCTTAAAAAAGTGGACAATGGAGGATCTAAAGGTAAAACCCTAATAAAAATATGATGGCAAGATAATGAATATAACAAACTATTCCAATATGTGATTTATGCACTTTAACGGTTTATAATATTCTGGATGCTCTTTATCCATTAAGGCAGATTTAGGAACTTCTCCATTAATTTGCAAACCTTATGTTTGTAGCCTGTTGGAAATATTCAAATAATAATATGGCCATAGGTTCTTTTTTCATCGATTTGACATTGATAATGATTAATTTCTTAAATAAGACCATATGAAAATATACTTTTTTCAGCATATTAACTTTATATTTGGAGTAAATTCTTTGAAAAAGTATGGAGAAATCATTCATTAAATTTTTCATATTCTATGTTTCCAATAATAAATTCTTCATGTTGATGTTAACAATTAAATGAAAAATAGAATTTTAAAAATTGGATAGGGATAAATTTGTTAAACAAATTTTGACACATCCTTATTAAAAGAAATTATTGGTTGTATGTACTGTATATTGGTTTTATAATTGTTTTTATTTATGTTTCATTTGATGTAACATAAAATCTATTACATATTATATGTAATATAAAATTCATTATATAATATAAAAACTATTATATACTTGGTCTAACATATTTATTATTACATAATTTGAAGTTAATTATATTTTGGTGATATCATGTCTAATTTGCCGTGGGGAACCAGCAAAGTTTTAACAGATGAAGAATTTTTCAACAGAACACAGGAAATAAGCAATCTGACAAATCTTTTAAACTCTACAAGAGAAAACAATGCGCCCGATATTTTAGTGACTGGCATTAGAGGGGTGGGGAAAACAGTTCTGTTAAATAGGATTAAACAGATTATGGATAAAAATTATCTTGTAGTATATATGGATTTCAGTGTTTCTCAGACATATCAGAAAAATAAAATGTCTCTTAAAGGATTGTATGATTTTTACTATCAAAAAATCATAGAAGAAGCACACCTGAAAGGATTAAATACTTTAAAAAATCACATTAATAAATTTTTTAAAACAAATAATTTCAAATTAAAAGAAGTGGTTGTCGCAAGTGCTTTTGACATTTCTATTCCAATCCCAATTATTGGAACTGAAAGGGATTTGGAAAGATATAGGGATTTTGTTTTTAGATTACCTCAGGAAATATATGACAACAATAAAGATAAAATCGACGGTATGATAATTATCATTGATGAATTTCAGGTGATTAAGGAATTGAATACTTATCTGGAATCATTTTTATGGAATTTCAGAGGATATGTGACTGAACAGAGAAACGTTGCATATATTTTAAGCGGATCCATGGGATTGCAGGATAATTTAATCTCTGAAATTGCAGGTCAAAACGGTGCATTCGGTGGAAGGATGCTGACAATAAATATCAGTCCGTTTTCCAAACAGACTACGCAAAATTACCTCACAGAAAGGGCACCTGAGTTAAAGTTCACCCAGGAAGGTTTTGAAAGGTTTTACAAATGCACATCAGGTATTCCATATTACATTAACATTTTTGCACGCCAACTTCCAGCCAATCGAGAATTGGATGAAAACAATGTAATCGATGCATTTGACAATAATATATCATTCATTGTCAGCCATCTGATTAACGAATGGAACAGGCTAACCACAAAAGAAAAGGATATAATAATAGCATTGATTGATTCTCCATTGAAAAGAATTGACTTGGCTCGAAAATTAAATGTAAAATCAGGTTCATTAAGCGATAAATTGAATAAATTGCAGAATTTGGATTTAATTCGCTTTGCAGGTGGTGAATATGAGATTTCTGAAAAATTGCTTAAAAGATGGCTTGAAATTGAATATTCTCAAAAAGGAATTTACCCTTATAAGTTCTAATTCATAAGTCATATATTGGAGTGTTTTCAATAGGTTTTTCCATGTTTATTGCCTTTTTTAATTAGTACACAGATTATGTCTCTTATTTAGTTAAATAATTAGTGGTGTATTGCGATATAAAATAAGTAATAAAATTTCTGTAATATGAGTTAAATATAAAAGAATAAAAAATATATATGCTTCTTAGTTTTATATTATAATTTGAGAGCGAAAAGTACTAAATATTTTGTATAGTATACGGGCAAAAGATTAAATTTATATTTTTTATTTTTTTCTATTTTGTATAATTTGAATAAATGAGATTATATTATGATTATTAGGAGGGCGACAATCGATGATTTGGATGAAATTCACTATGTTGAATCTGAATGTTTTAGCAAAAGTGAAGCTGCATCCAAAAAGGAATTTGAAGATAGATTATCCTATTACCCCAATCATTTCTGGTTACTTTTTGATGATGATAAATTAATTGCATTTATCGATGGGTTTGTAACCAACGAGAAGAATTTGACTGATGTAATGTATCAAAATGCTTCTCTTCATGATGAATCTGGGAATTGGCAGATGATTTTTGGATTAAATACTCTTCCAGATTATAGAAAAAAGGGTCTTGCAGGCAAATTAGTAAATCAGTTAATTGATTGTGCTCGAGCAGAAAATCGTTTGGGTGTCGTATTGACATGTAAAGATGATTTGATTAATTATTATTCCAAATTCGGTTTTGTTGATGAGGGTATTAGTGAATCTCAACATGGTGGTGTTGTTTGGCATCAGATGAGATTAACATTTTAGATGCCTATTAAATTGTGATTTCATTATAATTGATTTTGTTTACTTAAAACTTCTTTAATAAAGTATTCGTGAATTAGGGGGTCGTCCGTTAGCTCCGGATGGAACGAGACTGCAATATTGTGTCCCTGTTGAATAGCAATTATTTCTCCTCCCAATTCGGATAAGACTTTAATATCATCTTTTGTTTTGTCATATGATTCAAGTGCCGGTGCTCTTATGAATAATCCCAAGTATGCTTGTCCAAATATCTCTATCGGCGCTTCAAATGAATCCTTTTGTCTTCCATAAGTGTTTCTTTTAATTGCAATGTCCATTAATCCAATCAGTGGCTGGTCAAAATCTGTTTTTTTACCTAATAGGACCATTCCTGCACAAGTTCCAAATACTGGGATGGAATTGTCTTTTATTGCTTTATCGATTCCTCTTTCATGAATTAGTTTGCCGATTACAGTACTTTCTCCTCCGGAAATTATTAATCCATCACATGTGGTCACATCTTCTGAATATCTCACAGATTCCACTTTGATATTCAAGCCTAAGTTTTCAACGGCTTTTTTGGTCATGTCGTAATGCTCTGAGACAGCACCCTGCAAGTTTAGGATTCCAATTTTTACCATCTAAACACCAAAAAATAAATTTTGAGGAATTTAAATTCCTCTGTCCTGCATTCTGTCGGCTTCACTTAGTGTTGACATTTCTATTCCTTTCATTGCCTGGCCCAGTCCTTTGGATACTTCAGCCAATACTTCAGGTTTGTCATAGTTTGCTGTTGCCTCAACTATTGCCTTTGCAAAGGCTTCAGGATTGTTTGACTTGAATATTCCTGATCCTATAAAAATACCGTCTGAGCCTAATTGCATCATTAAAGATGCATCTGCAGGTGTTGCTATTCCTCCAGCTGCAAAGTTTACAACAGGAAGTTTTCCAAGTTCAGCGGTTTCTTTTACAAGTTCGATTGGTGCTTCAATATTTCTTGCATATTTCCAGAGTTCCTCTTCTTCCATTCCTTGGATTGTTCTGATTTCACCCATCACCATTCTCATGTGGCGAACGGCCTCTACAATGTTTCCAGTACCTGGCTCTCCTTTGGTACGAATCATAGCTGCTCCTTCATTGATTCTTCTTAGCGCTTCGCCAAGGTTACGTGCTCCGCACACGAAAGGTATTGTAAATTCTTTCTTGTTAATGTGATATTCTTCATCAGCAGGAGTCAGCACTTCACTTTCATCAATCATGTCCACTCCAAGGGTTTCCAGGATTTGCGCTTCTGCAATATGGCCTATTCTTGCTTTTGCCATTACTGGAATGGATACTGCATCAACCACTTCTTCAACGATTGTAGGGTCGGCCATTCTAGCTACTCCGCCGGCTGCACGAATGTCTGCTGGAACTTTTTCAAGTGCCATTACTGCTACTGCTCCAGCATCTTCTGCAATTGCTGCTTGTTCTGCATTTACTACATCCATTATTACTCCGCCTTTTGTCATTTTGGCGAAGCCTTCTTTTAATACATCGGTTCCTTTTTTTACCATTAAAATTTCTCCATCAAAAATATAACAATTGATATATTGTTTTTTTGATATATAAATGTATCTTGTTCATCTAGATCTTGATAAATTTATATTTTTTTCATATTTTATAATTTTAATCTAAACGTTTGATTTTTAGATAAAATGGTTTGGGTGTCTAAAATAAGTGATGTTATGGTTGTTGAGGGCTAAATGAGGTAATAGGCTGATAGGATGTAATAAATATTTTACTTAATTGGGGTAAAAATAGTGTTGTGCATTATTCGTCATTTTTAATGGACTTGTCCAAATCTTCAGCAGATGATGAGAGTGGAATCTTTTCTAGAACTGATGAACCGTAATGAGGCAATAGCAAAAGACCAATGATTGAAGCCATCCAGAATGAAATTAACCTTTCAATCATAGTCACCGGTGCTGCTAAAGACATGGATATTCCTGCTTTAGAGTACAGGCCAATCATCAATCCGTCGACTGCACCGAGACCTCCAGGTAGTAAGGGGATCATACCCACTAAGGATGCAACAATGAACACTTCTCCAATGATTATGACATTTAACGGTGCTCCAAATGCTAAAAATACAATGTAAACCCTCAAAATCTCAAAAGCCCATATCAAAAAGGACAGGGGAATTGTATAGTATAAAATTTTCTTGTCTGATATCAGTATTTTCATTGTCTGCTGAAAACCGAAGATATTATCATGAATGCTTTCGTTTAAGGAATCAGATTTCTTTTTGTAAAATCTTTTAACTAGGCCTGTAAGCCATTTTTCAACACGAACTCCAAAGTTAGGGTTGATACACATGTAAACGAGAACGATTAAAATTGCAATGATGGCAATTACTGATAAAATCAGAACAATTACTAGCCATGGAGCAATATCGAAAAACAGCACCATTGAAATAATTGTTATCGCTGCAAGCACGATAAATGGAAATGTATCCAACACTCTATCAGCAACAACGGTTGCAAAGGTATCTTTCAGTTTGTAGCCATGTTCTTCTGCTAAAAGATAGGCTCTGACGGGTTCTCCTCCACCACGTCCGGATGGTGTGATGTTGTTAACTGCAAGACCTACCATCATAATCGGAAGTAGTTTTTTAAAGCTAACGTTAATGTAGACTAAATTGTTGAGTATTTTCCAACGTAATGTGTATAATAAATAAGTAAAAATCTGGATAGCAATAGCAAGTGTAATTAAACTTAAGTTCGCATTTTTTAAAGCACTGATGACCTGGTCAATTCCAATCAGATAAAGCATCACTGCAAGAATTGCAATACTTAGAATAATGAAAAATGCTGATTTTTTATCCATGAATATACTTGTGTGTCATTGGATAAAAGATTTTTGTTGGTTGTCAAAATCTCAAAAATAATTTAAATCTATTCTCTTTCTATCATATATTCAATCACTAGAAATGCTCCGAGAACTGCACTGAACACAAATCCAACAAGTCCTAAAGCAGGAATATCGAATAATTTAGGTCCCTTATCTGCTAAAATTGCAAGAGATGATCCGATAATTAATGCGGATAATATTAATGAGACTGACAGTTGATTTGCAAGGGCACTTATTCCTTCATGTTTTAGCTTTACTTCGATATCTCCTTCTTCAATTTTAGATATTGTACGGTTGATAGTGTCAGGCAAGTCTTTTGCGAGATGCTCTAACTGAAGCAGATAATCTATAGTAACCTTACTCAATCTTTTTGGTTTATATTTGTTGATTATTATTTTTCTGGATAGTTTCTTAAGTTCGGTTGCAGCATTAAAATTAGGGTCTAACTTTTTACCAGTATCTTCGATAAGTGCAATTCCTCTTCCAATCATTACGAATTCTCTTGGAAGGATAACATTGTTTTTAATCATTGCGTTAAGCAAATCTTCCATCATTCCATCCATATTTTTTAAATCAGCACCATAGTATAGATTCAATAAATCATCAACATCTGCTTTTAGTTCATCAGTATTCTGTGCAGGGGTGATTATGTCCATATAGATTAACTGTTTTATGATGTTATTTGTATTTCCGCTGATTAAAAGTAAAATCAGTTCAGCCAGATTCTCCTTAAAATCTTCATTTAATATTCCCATCATTCCAGCATCAATATAACAAAGTTTTTTATCTTCAGTCACAATCAGGTTTCCCGGATGGGGGTCGGCATGGAAAAATCCATCAAGCATTATCTGTTTAAAATAAGATTTCACTCCATAATTTGCTATTTTTTTCTTATCAATGTCAGGATAGTCTCCTTCAACAAGATCACTTACTTCTACTCCTTTAATCAATTCCATTGTAATTACTTTTTTACTGCAGAAATCAGTGTATGCTTTCGGTATTTTTATATATCTTACTGCCTTGAAATTGTTTGAAAGATTCTGCATATTCATTACTTCTTCCATATAGTTGAGCTCTTTAAATATTGATCTTTCAAATTCATCAACCATTGCTGGCAAATTGTAAGTTCTACTTCTTGAAAGGAATCTGTTCACATTATTTGCTAAAAAGTTCATTATCTGAACGTCAGATTTGATTATTTCATAGGAATTAGGTTTTTGGACTTTAATGGCAACATATTCGCCGGTACTTTTCAAACGAGCCTTATAAACTTGACCAATTGATGCAGAACCAATTGGATTCTCATCAATTTCAGAGTAAATCTCCTCAATTGGTGAACCCAACTCGCTTTCAATAACCTCTTTCATTTCATCAAATGGTGTGGTAGGGGTGTTGTCTCTTAGCTTTTGAAGCTCTTCGGCAATTTCCATTCCAACAAGGTCTGGCCGAGTACTTAACATCTGACCTAGTTTAATGTATGCAGGCCCTAATTCTTCCAGTACTTTTCTGATTCTCAGTGGAACTGACTCATCTAGAAATGTTTCCTCTTTTTCAGCCTGATAATTTCTGAGAAATGGGAATTTTTTAAAAAAGGTATTTTCTTCAATTAAATATCCAAAATCATTCTTTTTTAGGACTTTGTATATCTCATTAATTCTTTTAATATTATCATTTCGAGTACTTGGAATAACGTTCATTAAATAAAAATAGTAAAAAGTAGTATATGTATTTTTTAGAATTTCTCTAAAATTCTTGCATATACTGCTTTTAGCTCATCATCTGATTTTTCATAAATTCTTTTAAGAATTAATTCGGGTGTACTTTTTGCAAGGAAATTCATTTTTGGTGTTCTATCAACAATTAAATTGTAGTTTTCATCCAATCCTTTGGCTTCAATACCATCGACTCTTATATTGGTGTAATTCATGAGTTCTCTGGCCATGTGGGTCACGATAACACCATATGAATTGGATTCTTTAATCATATCAATAAATGTGGATATGATTTTAACTGCTGCATCTAGTTCTGTTATTCCTTCAAGTTCATCTAAAAGTACTAACTTTTCACTATTTGTGGTGACGATTGGTATGAACACATTTAAGAATGATTCAAACGCTCCTGCATCAAGGGACCGTTTTTTGGAGAAATGATAAATTTCATCAAACAGTTTGATTTCAGCTTTATTTGCACTTACTGGAAGTCCCATCTGTGCCATAATGGATATTTGGGTTAAAGTTTCAAGTAAGGTAGTTTTTCCTCCGCTGTTTGCTCCGGTTAAAAGCGCAATGTTTTCATCTTGGGTTAGCTGGTAATCTACTTGCTGGATGTAGTCTTTGTCCTTTTTAAGTGCAAGTTCCAGGTGAAGTGCTCCGTCAAGTTTAATTTCTTCGCCGAATTCTGGTCTGCATAATCCATATTCATATGCAAAGCTTCCTAAACTGAACTCGTAGTCAAATCTGATTGCATCTTCAACTTCTGCAATTGCTCTTTTCTTAATTGAATTTAGCTCAATTGCAGCACTTTTCTTAATGTCGAAAATGTCATTTTCCTTTTTGGATGATTGTTCCAGGGTTACTCTTTGAATTTCTCTTTCATCAATTTGAATAGGGTATGTTCTGAGGAACGGATCAAAACTCAATCCAGTTTTTTCACGTATGATTTCCTTACGTTTATTGATAATTTCGTCAAATATTTTACTAATCTTTGGTGGGAAGTTATTGTTTAATAGGTTGAGAATTTCATCTCCTTCAAGGTCAACCTGTTTGATTGATTTTTCCAATTCGTTATCCATATCATCCTTTAGGGAATTGACAAGTTCTTCAATATTGACTTCTCTTTTGTCAATGATATTCAGTTCATTGATGATTGGAAGGATTTCACCAAGGACGCTTTCCTTGTTTCTGATTTTTTGGATTTCATGGACCTTGTTGAACAGTTCCTGATTTTGAATAAAAAAGTTGATTATCTTTTCTGGAACGATTTCATAATCTTCCTCTTCGATATTAATCATTATAAGGTTTGGCATTCCCTCAAAATCAAGTATTCCCTGGGAATAGACATAAAAAACTAAATCATAGTTCATCATCTCTTCCTGAAGCAGAGGAGAATCGCTTGCAGTAATAATTGGGTAATATTGATTTAGGCCTAAATCAGTCAAATAGGAATTGTCTTCTTCACTTTCAACAAGAATTGCTTTGCTTGGATCATATTCTGGTTTTGCCTCTTCAACCTCTTTTAGGTTTTTCATAAGACCTCTTAATTTGATGATTGGAAGCTGTGAGACATGCTCTTTGGCGTTCATTATAAAATCAAGCTGGGAATTGATTCTATCAATGTCTTTTGAAGGAGAAAGCAGTAGAATTCTGTTTTTGGAATATGAAGTATTGGAATAGGATAGGATTTTGTTTATGATGTCTTCATAAAGCTCCTGTGCCCTGTCACTTTTGATAAACTCATATTCCGGGTTGTTTAACAGTTGATTCATTATTTCAATAGCTTTTCTTTGACTTATTCCTTCAATATTAGCTATTTTTTCAACATCTACATTATCAACTATCTTTTGGAGTTCCTTTTCTCCACCGACGCTGTTTAAGATTTTTTCAGAGATTTTATCTCCAATTCCCTTAATATTTTGCAATGTTATTCTTTCCCCTTTCATTTTTACCAAACCCTTTTTGTAGATAATCTTTTATTAATAAGTATATATTCAATCTTTGCGAGAGCATTTGAAATCTAATCGTAGTTAAAAATAGAATTTTTAGGACTGATTTTAAACAGTTCTTTTTTGTTAATTTCACCATCAATAGCCTGTTTATAAATAGAAATCATTTTACAATATTCATCATCCTTATATCTGCCGTCAATTGCGAAATTGTAAAAACCAATGTCTTTCAGATGGTTTATTTCATCAATAAGTGAAAGCTCACTGTCGCTAAAAATAATCAGCTCCTCTTGGGATATGCTTTTGTGGATGGCAAATTCATTGCCTTTCCAGTCAGTTAGATAATTTTCATAGTCTTTTTTAAGTTCTTTTCTCTTAAGTATCGGATATCTGGTTTTCATTAACTCAATAGATCCCTGAACGAGCAATTCAAGCTTTTCGGGATTTTTAGCATATTTAATAATATCTTCATAGTCTGCTTTTCTAAGTTCCGGTGAAACGGTTATGATTCTATAATCTTCAAGACTGTTTACTGATTCAGTATTGGTGATGTTCATGGAATAGGGTCCATATTCTCCGTTAAAGTTGTTTGACATGATTGGAAGTGAAATGTGCATTTTAGTCAATATTGCTCTTACTTTGTTTAAGACCTTAATCAAGCCGTCATGTGCAATGTCTGGCCATTTCCAAACCAGTTCATAATCTTTGTCCTGTGAAATCTCAACGGCCTTTTTAATGAAATTGATCATGTAGTTTAAGTTGTAATTTGGCTTTGAGTAAATGTCTAAGGAATCATTTTCGGGAGGGATTTCCAGATAAACCCTTCTGACATTTTTGAGGTTCTTTAAATGGTTCAGATTATTTGTATAAAATGATATGCTTGGAGTCAGATTGCTAATTTCATTTTCTTTTTTGTCTAATCTGATTTTTTTGGATTTGTGTTTGTATAAAGCAGAAACTTCACTTTCCAGCTTTTCAAATAGATTGCGTCTAAGCTCATTTAATTTGCTGATTGGAATAAATAATGTTCCGTCATAGTTTATGTTGATTTGTGTAATCTGGAATGGATAATTATCAACTTTTGAAAGCTGTTTTTTGACGGTTTCAACGTCTACGCACTTTTTAATCGGCTTTTCAAAAGGAGTGTTTCCTCTAACTTCACATTCAATAGTCTTGTGGTTTGCAAGGGTCAGTCTCGCCTTTAAATTAGGAAACTTATTTTTTAAAGAAAACGTAAGTATGAGTTTGGATTTTACATAGCTTGTGCCTTTGGCTTCTATTTCTTTAACTGTTTTGGATAAAGCGTTTCTTTTAGTTAAATAAACATCCGATTTATCCAAATCAAAATCAGCTTTCTTATTCTGCCAAACCTTTTTGACAATCAGTACCTTGTCTTTACGTGTAAAGTCCTTAACTTCCTTATTTTTGCCTTTGTTGAAGTGATTTAAGGTGGTTATTGACGGGTCTTGAGATATTTCAAAACCGTAATCGTTATCTTTTTTTAAGATTAATAGTCCATCACCCTTTTGCGGAATGGTATTAATTGAATCATCTAATCTAATTGCAATTTGAGTCTTTTTAGCAGATATTACTTTTCCGATTTTCAAACCTATATGGCCTGCACGAATGCTTCTTTTGTAGGTGTTGTTGAATTGGCCTTGAGTAAAACCTCTATTAAATGCCAAACTGATTTCTTCGCTAGGGTTGGCTTTATTGCTCTTTAACTTATTCAATGCCTTTCTGTAGTTGCTTATGACAATGGCCAGATATTCTTTGCTTCGCATTCGCCCTTCAATTTTAATACAATTAATATTCAACTCGGATATTTCTTTCAATTGACTGTATAAGCTTAAATCGCATGGAGATAGGTAGTAATCCTCTTTTTCGATGCCTTTGATTTTGTATTTCTGGCGGCATGGCTGGGCACATGTTCCTCTGTTTCCGCTTCGCCCACCCTTAAAGCTGCTCGTCAGACATTGCCCTGAATAAGAATAGCATAATGCTCCATGAGCAAATATTTCAAGTTCCATATTGGTTTTAAGGTTTTTGATTTCCTCTTTTCTCATCTCACGGGGAAGGACAACTCTTTTGATTCCTTTGCTTTCAAGATAGTTTATTTTCTGCTGGTTTTCACAGGTCATCTGTGTTGATGCATGAATTTTTAATTTAGGTAAATGCTTGTTGATTAACTCGATTAAACCCAAATCCTGAACCAAAACAGCATCTACTCCAATGGAATATAGCTTGGATAAATAATTCATTACGTTTTCAAGTTCGCTTTCACGAATAAGTGTATTGACGGTTACATAAACCTTAACGTTGTGCATATGGGCAATGTCTACTGCTTTTTCTATCTCATCAATGGTGAAGTTATCAGCAAACTTACGTGCACCATAGTTTTTCCCAGATAAATAAACTGAACTGGCTCCGGCATTAATTGCAACTTTCAAATGATCCATTGAACCTACAGGTGCAAGCAATTCAGGAATTCTCATGCAATCTTCCCTCAATGTAGTTTCCTTTGTTAATGTATGATTGTGAGAAATCCATAATCTGGTATTTATATTTGCTTAGCTCTTCATCATCCCTGTTTTGAAGGCTTTCATTATAGATTGACAATATCTGTGAGGTATATTTGTCATTTGAGTATCTGCAATCAAGAATCAGTGAATCAAGTCCAAGCTGTTTGATTTCATTTATCTCTTCAATCAGACATAAGCAGTCCTTATTGATGATGTGGCTCTGTTTTTGATAGTCAAAGAATACTTTATACTTGAATTTTTTTCTTTTTTTATCTTCCAGAGTCGCATAATCAGCATCATTTGAAATGATGAAGTCTTTACCGTCATTTAGATTTGTGAAATCGTCCTTGCTTACAATGACTTCAAGGTTTCCATTAACAATCATTTCCAAATCAATGTTTCTGTCATGAGTTTTATTAATTAACTCTTTTATTTCGGAACCTGAAAGCTCAGATGAAAGTATCAGTGACTTGAAACCTGCTTCGTTGAGATTTCTAACACAGAAGCTGTTCCAGACATTCAGATTATGGTTTCCGTAAATCGGACAGTCGAATATTTCACCCATTCCCGGAAAGTCTCCCATAACTGAGATGATGATTCCTTCATCTTCAAGTTCCTTGACGATTTCATTGCATTTTATAGCATCGTTTTCGGATAAGAATGAATTTAAAACCCAAACAAGTTCTGTCGGTGAAGCTCTTAAACTTGCCTGTTTTAATGTTTCTTTTATGTTTGCAAAATAATCATAAGGATTATTGTAATGGCAGTTTCCATCAAAGTAAATTCTTTTAAGGTTAAATCCTGAAACGGCATTGATTTGTGAAATGTCATCAACAAATATTGATAATTTAGGAGTTTTCTGTTTATTTTTAGGTTTTATGCTGTTGTAGTCATCAAAGAATTTGGTCAAATCCTTTCTGACCTTTTTGACTGATTTTTTGGTTGGAGTATAATGGTTCATTAACATTTCAGTTGCAGTATCTAAAATCTCACGCCTGATTTGGTTAATTTCACGAATAGGGATGAAAATATCTTTGGCCATATTGTTAAATCGTATGTTTTCAATATAAAATGGAGTTTCACCAGTTTTATTTAGCTGCTTTTCAATAATCTCTTCAGTTACAGGCTTGTTTTTTGCTTTTTCAAACTTACCTAAACATTTGTGTCTGAAATTAATCAGCTCATCATCTACTTTGAATTCCACTTTGGTAAAGAGGTTCAGACTTTCATCCCATGTCATCGATAAACTGATTCCGATGTTGTTTTTAATTGTCTCCTTTTCGAATTGCTTTAGATAATCGTGAGTTGATTTGGAATAGCTTATGAATACTTCAGTTCCAACCTTGACAAGGCGTGTGGTGTCAATGATGATTTCATTTTCATCCTGTTTGATGATATTTTCAAGATAGATTCCCTTGATTTTGCCGTTGTATTTGAATGCAATTCCGTCTCCAGGTTCCAGAATAATTGGAATTTCCTTGTTTTTGATTTCAATTGTTACTTTTGTATCTTCAATATCTACGATATCACCAATGTATAATCCTTCATGGCCTGAACTGCCTCTGCCCATAACTTCTCCGGGTTTGTCTCCCATTATGTATCCGTTGGTGAACTGTCTGTTAAAAACAAGGTGCAAATCTTTTTTGTAATCACCGGCGTTGCCGTCAATGAGGTTTCTGTAGCTGTTTGTAATGGTTCCGATATAATCTCCGGATTTCATCCTACCTTCAAGTTTCAGAGATTTGACTCCAGCATCTGAAATTGCCTGAAGGTTATTGTAGGTGGCCAGATCATGGGTTGATAAAAGATAACCGTTTCCTATATTGTATCCTCTGTATTTGAGGCGGTATTCTCGTCTGCATGGCTGAGCGCAGGCTCCACGATTGCCGCTTCTGCCGCTGTTGTATGAAGACATGTAACATTTCCCGCTAACGCAATAACATAGTGCGCCATGACCAAACACTTCAATGTCCATATCGATATTGTCCTCTTTGAGTCTGTCATGAGTCCTTTTAATCTCGTCAATGCTGACTTCACGAGGCAGAACCACACGTTTGATGTTGTTTTTGCTAGCCCATTTAATTGACGGATAATTATTCAATCCCATCTGTGTTGATGCATGAACCTCCAAATCAGGAATGAATGTCTTTAAAAGCCAAATCAGTCCGAAATCTTGAACGATGACTGCATCCACACCTATCTGATATAATCGGAACAGGTACTGCAACACGTCAACTATTTCAAAGTTATTGACCAATGTGTTAACGGTAACATGGACTTTAGCACCATTCAAATGAGCATAGTTAACTGCCTTTTCAATTTCTTCCATGGTAAAGTTCTTGGCATATGCTCTGGCCCCATAGTTTTCACCAGCAATATAAACTGCATCAGCGCCAGCGTTAACGGCGATTACCAAAACGTCATATGAACCGGCAGGAGCCAATAATTCTTCTAAAACCATTTTTTAATTACACCTTGATTAATTATTCATTTATACTTTTGTAATTAATTATATATTAAATTAAAACATATTCTATTTTATGTATATAGTATTTGAAGGAATCGATGGTGCTGGAAAATCAACACAAATCCAAATGTTAAAAGAGTGGCTTGAAGCTAACGGATTTAGAGTAGAAACATTGGTTGAGCCGACTGACTCTGAAGTCGGAAAATTAATCCGCAGGATTTTGCAAAGGCACGATGCACAAACAGACAGCGTTCAAAAGACTTTGGGATTATTGTTTGCAGCAGACAGGATGCTGATAATGGACAAATTAAACGACGAGTCAAAAATAATCCTCTCTGATAGATCATTTATTTCTTCACTTGCATACCAGGAACCTGCTGAATGGATTGAAGTATTGAATAGATATGCCAAAAAGCCGGATTTACTTTTATTATTGGATTTGGATGTTAAAAAATCAGTTGCAAGGACTTCCGGTGAAGATACTTTTGAAAATGAGGAATTTTTAACTAAAGTTAAAGCAAATTATTTGGATTTAGTTGAAAAATATGAACATCAGATTATTGATGCAAACAATGGCGTAAATAAGGTTTCTTCTGATATTAAAAAAGCAGTTGCTCCTTATTTGGGAATTTGTCCTGATTGTATTAGATAAAATCAAAATGGCAAATTAGGAGTTAGACTCACTAATCTGCAAAAATTTCATCATAATTTACTTCCATGCCCATCATTTGATAGAATGCATAGATTCTATCTTTACCAGATAATATGTTGGGGTCTGCTTCTCTTTCACGAGCAAGTCTAATCTCTTCTGGATCAGTTATCCATTTTTTACAACCATATTGTATGGTTTCTGAATTATCATCCATAGAAACATACTCCTTTTTAGTTAATTGTATATTACTTATATTTTTATCATTAATATATTTTGATAATTCGTTTCCATAGTGGATATCGCACATTTTGTTTATGATTTTAATATCACGGTATCTGTAAGAGCATCTTTCTAATGTGGAATTAAAAAATGTTTCAGAAGCAATATTCATTTGACTAACTAGATTTTCATGAAGTCCTTTAGCTTTTAAAATCCAAAAATACTCAAAGCCCACAATTATAGTTTTTTTGGAAAAGTTTATACCTTATAAAGTTCATATATAATAATCATGAAAGTCGCAAAAATTGAAGAACATTTAACGGACAATGACTTAAATGATCTTATAAAAGAACATAAGGATTCTTATAATATTTATCGG
>JAFUCN010000041.1 GCA_017459665.1 Methanobrevibacter sp.
AATTCACAAAGGTCACTTCTTGATGAGACAAAAGACAGGTGTCTGTTCTTATACATTCCGTATCCGTCTATTGAAAGGGAAATTGAAATCGTCAAATCCAAAATACCTGAAGCGGATGATGAGACTGTATCATATGTTGTTAAACTAGTTCATGACATACGTAACCTCAATTTGATGAAAAAGCCTTCAGTCAGGGGAACTGTTGACTGGGTTAAATCAGTAACCAATCTTGGAACTAAGGATATCGACAAGTCCCTTGAGGAAAGTGTCGGTGTCGCCATAAAAACAGAAAGCGACAAAAAAAGAGTCATAAAAGATATTTTCAACAAAAGATAAGATGTTAACCAAAATTGCAAATCTGTCTGCCCAGCTTAGAAGTGAAGGCCTGCCTGTAAGTATAAGGAGCACACAATCAGCAATGGAAGTAAGCATGGCCTTGGGCGAAAAAGACAGAAACCTTCTTAAAACAGCTTTGATGGCAATATACGTTAAGGACAGGTACGACATTCCTAAATTCAACAAGGTTTTTGATAAAATTTTCACATTACCTACTCCTGAACGGGAAATAATGGATAATGTAAATAAAAATAAGGCGTACCGGGGAAAAGGACCCAAATCCAACAAGTATATCATTAAAAAGCAGTCAACAATGGCAAGCAAAATAAGAAAAGAGAAAGTAGACAATGAAAAGCTCAAGATGCTTTCTGGTCAACCTCTTTTGGAAGAAGCCAAAAAGCTTGAAAGAGACGGAGAGCTTATGAACAAGGACCTGACCAAACTGAACCGTTTCGACCCGAGAATGCTTGAAATCTGTCAGAGGTTAGGTAAAAAAATCGCAAACAAACGTTCAAGGCGTAAAGTTCAAACCCATTCCCATAAGATTGATATAAGAAAGACCATCAGAACCAACCTGAAGTATGGTGGGGTTCCGATGGAACTTGTAAAGGCAAAGCCAAGGCCCCATAAAAACGAACATCTTTTCCTAAACGACATCAGCGGGTCATGTGAATGGATTAGCAGCTGGTTTTTCATGCTGATGTTTTCAGCACAGACTGCCTTTAAAAAATCAAGAACATTCGAGTTTGACAATAAGGTGATAGAAACAACAGACGCCCTGAAAGAGGAGTACCTTATAGACTCCTTTGTTAAGGTAAGGGATTTGCGCGTTAAAAACATGATGGTTCACGGAACATCAGACATGTATTCGGCCTTCAAGATGTTTCAGGAAAAGGCCAACATTAACAACAAGTCCTATGTGATAATCCTTTCAGACTGCAGGGACTGGTCAGGACCTAAGGTAAACGGCATTCCTGCAAGTGTGGATTTGGTTGAAGAGATGGTGAGGGATGCTAAAAAATTGATTATATTAAATCCTGAAGACAGAAATAAATGGGATGTAGTAGACAGCTGTGTTTCACTTTACAGAGAAGCTGGGGCACAGGTATATGAAGTTAATACATTAAACCAGCTGGCTCAATTTGTAGAACAGCTATAGGAGTATAATATGCAGTGCAGTAAATGTGGAAATCCGAAAGTCATTATTAAAAAGGAACAGTCCGGACAATTGCTATGTAAGGATTGCTTTATTGAATCAATCGAAAAGAAAGCTATCAAAACAGTCAGAAAAGAAAAACTGCTTGACAAGGGAGACAAGGTTCTGGTTGCTCTTTCAGGTGGAAAAGACAGTGTAACTGTTCTTGAAGTTCTAAACACTTTTCGTGAAATGAACATAATAGACATCTGTGCAGTGACTGTGGATGAGGGAATTGCAAACTATCGCCAGGACGGCGTTGACATTGCAAAAAGACATGCAGAAAGGCTTGGAATAGAACACAAGGTAGTCTCACTTAAGGAAGAATACGGCATCACATTAGATGAGATAATGCAAAGGGACAACCACAAAGGGTCATGCACCTACTGCGGAGTATTCAGAAGAACAATAATCAATAAAGCTGCCCGTAAAATGGGAGCCACAAAAATTGCAACAGGACACAACTTGGATGATGAGGTTCAGGCCATAATGATGAATTATCTTGAAGGAAATACTAATAACCTGACTAAACTTGGTGCAAAAACAGAATCCAAAGCGGAGGAATTCACAGTTAAAATCAAACCTCTTCGTGAAATTCCTGAACGTGAAATCGGCTTGTATGTAGTTGCAAAAGACCTTGAAGTCCACTTTGACAGCTGTCCATATGCAATGCAGTCATTCAGGGGTGAAGTTTCAGAGGTAATAAACCAATTGGCCGAAAAGCACCCTACAATAAAATACTCCACATTAAGAGGATACGATAAGGTTAAAAACATACTCAAAAATGAACTTAAAAAGGATTATTCACATGGAAGATGCACAAGATGTGGTGAGCCTTCAGCTAATGAATTGTGCAAAGCATGTTCATTTTTAGAAGAACTTGGATTGTGATTATATGACATTTACATTAAAATATAATGATATTGGTGAAAAAAGAGAAATTCCAAAAGACAATTATACAATTAAAGATTTGCTAAGCGAACTTGGACTGTCCGCTCAGACAATTGTCTCAAAGCAAAACGGTGAACTTGTAATTGAGGGCACTGTAATTGAGGAAAATGATGAAATCCAGCTTGTTCAAATAATCTACGGTGGTTGATTTGAAAATAAGTTACGAATGCGGGCCTTGCTTTTTAAGACAGGCAAGAGAAGCGATGGATTTGTCCACTGATGATGAAAATCTCAAAATGGAGACAATGGAAGAAATCTTCAAATATCTTGGAGGAGTATTTAAGGAAGGCACCAACTCCAACAAAACCGGATCAATGATGCATAAAATTATAAAACAAAAAACAGGATGCATTGATCCATATTATAAGGAAAAAATTGAAGGAAATGAAATTGCCCTCAAATACCTGCCTGATGTCAAGGAGATTTTAAAACGTGACAGCAGCCTGGAAAATTATGTTAAGATAGCCATTATTGGAAACATCCTTGACTTTGGAGCATTCACCCTAGACGATGATATCGAAAGTGTAATCAAATCATCACTTGAAAAGGAACTGACCATCAAAGATATTGAAGAATTTGAAGATTCACTAAAAAAGCATGATAAAGTATTGTACATGGTAGACAATACTGGTGAGATTGTATTTGATAAGCTGCTTTTGGAAAAAATCAAGGAATATGGCCTGGACATCACAATTGCAGTAAAATCAGAACCGATATTAAATGATGCCTGTATGGCCGAAGCGCTTGATGCAGGCCTTGATGAGTTCGGAGAAATTGTGGAAATCGGATGCGGAACAGTAGGTTATGTTGACAGTGAAATTTCAGATGAATTCCGACAAATCTTCAAAAGCCACGAATTCGTAATTTCAAAAGGAATGGGAAATTATGAAGGGCTAACAGAAATCGATTTGTCTGATAAGGATATCTATTTCCTATTATGTGCAAAATGCAACACAATATCAAGAGATATTGGAGTCAACTTGCATGACATGCTTTTATTTAAAAAATAATTAGGGATAATATGATTATAGGATTCATCGGTTTTGGAAAAG
>JAFUCN010000003.1 GCA_017459665.1 Methanobrevibacter sp.
ATTATAAACCTACTTATTATTATACTAATTTCAGATAAATGCAGGAGTTTATAATATGAATAATGAAATTGTCAAAACATTATTATATACCAGTGAAGACGGGGCAGTAGCCATAAAGGTAATTATTGACTCAGAAAATGACACAATGTGGACTACACAAAAAACCATGGCCGAATTATTTGGTAAAAATATCAATACAATAAGTACTCATTTAAATAATATTTTTGAGTCAGGAGAGTTAATAAAATCAGAAGTCACATTCAATCCGAACGATTTCAATAATACTGAAATCGTTATTATAAACCCCGATGCTAAGACACAACCAATATTATATAACCTAGATGCCATAATCTCAGTCGGCTATCGTGTAAACAGTAAACAGGCAACACATTTTCGTAAATGGGCTACAAGTGTACTTAGGGAGTATATTGTAAAAGGTTTTGCAATGGATGATGAATTATTAAAAAAAGGCACAAGATTTGGAAAAGATTACTTTGACCATTTACTTTCACGAATTCGAGAAATACGTGCATCAGAAAGGAGATTCAATCAGAAAATCACAGATTTATATGCAACAAGTGCAGATTACAATCTGGATGCTGATGAAACAAAAGACTTCTTTTCCACAGTACAAAACATGCTATTATTTGCTATAACAGGTCAAACTGCTGCTGAAATCATAAAATCCCGCAGTGACAAAAATAAGATTAACATGGGACTCACAACCTGGGAAGATGCACCACATGGAAAAATCCTACAAGCAGATGTAGTGATTTCAAAAAATTACTTAAACGAAATGGAAATAGATTCATTGAATACATTAGTTGACGGTTTTTTAACATTGGCGGAAACAAGAGCAAATTCCCAAAAACCAACATTCATGAAAGACTGGAAAACATTACTTTACGGATATCTTGAATTAAGCCAATTACCCCTATTAGAAGGAAAAGGCAAAGTTTCATCCATTGAAGCTAAAACTCATGCAATCAATGAATATAAAGAATTTAGGATAGATCAGGATAGAAATTATGAATCTGATTTTGATAACCTAATCAAAACAATCAAACAACTAGAAGGTAAAAAATAATCAATTGTTCAGCCCCCACTAAATAAAGCTGAACTTCACACTTCCAAAAAGTTATCATCTACAAATTATCCAAATATTTGTTAAAATCATATAATTCCCGATAGATTTCCTTAAAATATCGAGCAGAATTTGGCATGTTCTCTTTAGTATGATAGTCAGCAAGATACAAAAGCATTGAAAGAATTTCTGGATTTACGCCAACAGGAATATCATGTTTTTTAAAGTATTCCACATCCTCGCCGGCAGGGTGCTGGCCTTCACCAGCCCTTAAAAACATGAAAAAGTTAAAGAGATGATCATAGAGTTCCATGTTCTGGTTGGTGTGGTAGAGATAATCTGCAAGCTTGAAATAATTGGATACTATCAGTTCTCTCTCATAGGCGTATTTGAAAATGTCAAAAGTCAAATCTATTAGCTTTTCTTCCTCATGCTTTTGCTGATACAATTCGCATAACCTCATGAGTATTGGTGCTGAAACCGGATTTATCTGATTTGCAATTTTCAAATACTTTTCTGCTTCATCCATATTTCCCAGATTCATATGTGCAATGGAATATATTGTATAGATTTCCTCCAACGGCTCATCCAACTCCAATGTCTTAACTGAGAATATGTCTTTGATGTTTTCATTGAAAAGCAGTTCCTCAAGAGGATTTGAGAAATGATAATAGTCAATTTTCTTATATCCAGGGTTTTGATTTAAAAACTCCCCAATTTTTGCAGTTACCTTGTTAAATTCACCTGCATTTAGCATGTCTATTATTTCATCTAAAATTTCCATATTTTCACCTTAACTTTTCTATAACCATCCTGTTTTCGATTTCATAGGCAAAGGCCTCTTGTCCAAGCACATCATTATGGTCCAAAAACCACCTTTTAAAAATTTCATGAGGAGCATCACCAGACGTTGCAAATATTGTAAGTGTCACCTCATCAAACCTGCGTGACTTATAGTAACTCTCCACTTTGGTGAGATAGAAACTGTCAAATCCTTCATCCTCCAAAAGATTTACCAGTTCGCCGAGCATATCATCTACATCAAGCGCTATCAAAGTATCATTTTCCCACCGGCTTAGCAGGATGTGTAATACATATCTGCAGTCAAGTTCCATAATACTAATCTATATTAACAAGTTAATAACAATTATCATTCAGGTGACTATATGATTATCAGAAACGCACATTTTAGACTAATATACCAAAGACCAATAATCATCAAAGGCGAGGAAATCTCAAAGGAAATGGCAAGATACCTCAAGATTGATTCTGTAATGGATGACGGCCTTTCATCTGAAGAGCTAAAAGAGAGAATTGATGCAATCAAAATTGATGAAAGCAATAACGCAATTCTTGTAATCCCATACATTGACCACACTGCTGGAATCTCATTTCATCTGCTTGCAACCGCATCACTTATCCATGACAGCGTAAACATCTTCAAGCGTGAAGATTCCGTAATGATGAATATAAGAAAGGACCATAAGGTAAACGATTTGGAATTTGAATATCTAGAAAATCTGAATGTAAATGACGATTTTGACCTTGACGACTATACGGAGGCAATGGAAATAGCAGACAGTTACTCTGATAATGATGAAATAGAACAGTTAAGATCCATCGGGGACTTGGATCAATTTAGACATGAAGACTATCCCGATGACGTTGAAGTTCTCTTCTACAAGGAAGGACTTCAAATTGAAAAAATGTGGGTTAGATATGAACGCATCATAGACATGCCCCTCATTGAAGGAAGACTATTGAACCAACCCTATCAGGATTTTGGAGTAGGTGCTGGTGATGCGGTCAGGTTTTTCCCATACAGGGTAGATGATGATATTGTTTTGATTTGTAATCTTGATGATGAGTGAATGATTTCACTTTTCATCATCCGAATCCAGAATATCCTTTTCAGATAAACCGGTTGCTTTTACAATTTTATCAATGGTAACACCATCAGAAAGCAAATTACGAGCGGTTTCCAATTTACCTTTCTCAATACCTTCTTCAATTCCTTGTTTTTTAAAATATCTTTCTACAGGATTAAGTAACATGGCATTTTCCTCCAAAAAAATGGAAATAATCTAAAAGAGATTATTTCAAATCCAAAATTTCTTTTTTAGGCAAACCAGTCACTTTTACAATTTTCTCAATGCTATCACCCTCTGAAAGTAAATTACGAGCGGTTTCCAGTTTACCTTTGTCAATACCTTCTTCAATTCCCTGTTTTTTAAAATACCTTTCTCTTGGATTAATTAACATGGCATTTTCCTCCTCATATTTTTCATGTTCATCACCATCTAACATATTTGTACTTAATACATCAAACAAGTATATTATTGCCTGTTTCTCATTAATATCAAAAGCCATCTTTTCTGATATTTTTTCAAGCAATTTACGTGCTTTATTTAATATTTCAAGTTTGGACCCTTCAAAATCTGTATAGACAATCAGTTGCAGAGAGGCAATATCCTCATCTGTTATTTTGTCATTGTTTTTTAATTTGTCTTCAATGCTTTTAAATATTTCTTCGGCTTTGAAATCCTTAAGAGAGATTACATGCATTGTATATATGCAACCTTCCTTAATCCGGAATTCCTTTTTATCATATGCTGGTTTTTCAGTGCATAGAATGTAGAGTTCGACATCACTGTCCTTAAAAACTCGTACGGATGCCACATACTGGAAAAATCTTTTAATGTCATCATCTGTCGGAAGTTTAGTTTGACATTCAAATATGAGAATCAAGGCTTTCCCTTTATGTTGAGTCTCGCCAACAAAATCAAGCCGGGAAATGCTTGGACCCAAATTGGTATATTCCGATATGAGAAACCTGTCAATCCTATGGGGAATTTTAACGAATTTCAAAAGTACGTTTGCACGCTTCTGCAAGATGCTTTTAAATACATAGTCGTTGTAATGACGATAATCTTTACTTAGAATTTTACTTTCGCTAACCATATTTGATTATCTGAATTATAGACTATTTAAATCTATTCTTTTTTGATATAAAGTAAATATTGATATTATTTTATTAAATAAACGAATTTAAAGCAATATTGTTGTGAGCATGAAAAATGAACATGCTGCGTTCAATTTTTTAATAACGCCAAAAAGATTAATATCTCCCAAAAACTATAAATACTATGTTTCAGTGACTGCAATTTTCCAAACTGGCTTCAACAAGCCTTAAATACTAATTTAACCAATATTATTTTGAAAGGCCTCCAAAAAATTAAAAAATGTGAGATATTATAATGACGACTAAATACATTGAATATCTCTGCCAAATTAATCCTATAGGAGGAGATTGTTTGGAAATAATTATATTCCTTACACTAGCTTATTGCTTCAATATAAGTCAAATATTGAAGATAATATTGCTTACTAAAAAAGGACTGTAAAAATTTCTAAAGTCATCTCCCCAAAGCATTTGATTTAAATCAATATCAATGATAGATATTAGAAAACTTCCCAGTTTTCCATGAGGCCTTTTTTATCTTAGAGGAACACTAATCAAATGCTTTTAAAAAAATAATTACATTTATATATTATATTCCATAAATAATAAGACAAGGATGTTCCTTCAATAAGGCAACTCCTTATGGTTTAATTTGGCAATTTAATGCTCTGGGAAATTGTAGAGTTTTTCTCTACAATGGCATTAAATTTAATCTATTTTTTCATTAATATCCTTTTTTAGTTAATCAAATATTCTTCTACTCCATCATTATCCCAATACCAACAATCTGCCTCTGTGTCTATGAAATCATCCCCATTATGTTTTTGACAAACACATCATCAGGATTTTTCTCTAAAAGATAATGGCAGTAATCCAGTTCGTGTTGTGTAGTGTCATCATCCAGGAATTTCAAAATCCATGGAAAATCGGGTTTGATGCTTTTTTCAAATTCAAAAGCCTCATCGTACCTTCCAAGTCTTACCAGGTTTTTGAACTTGTTTTCACAAAGCCAGTCAAAGTCTTTGATTTCAAGACCTTCCTCGCAAAGGGTGAGGGATGTTTCATAATCGCCCAGTGCAAAATACACCATTGCAAGATTGTTTTTTAAGTAGTAGTTTTTCAAATAGCGTCCAACACCATTTTCAAGAATCTTTTTGGTCTCATCATAATCTCCCAGTGCATAATAGGAAAAACCTTTATATCCTAGGGCGTTCTGATTGTCAGGGAACTCCTCAAGTATTTCATCGCATGTTTCAATTAAATCATTATAATCACCCATAGCATATAATTCTTCACATACTACAAGTTTGGCTCTCAGATTCATCTTATCATCCTTTCTAACATAGTTTCTTGAAGGAGTAAATTTAGGACGCTTGCCATCAGGTATGCGGTTAAAGCGCCTAGGATATCTGATCATAGGATATCCGACACCTCCGGTTCTTATTTCAAACTTGCCTGTGAATATTAATTCACCTGTCTCGTCATAGAGATTGCCGCATTTGGGAGCATTGGGACCGTAGCCTGTTGTAATATACCATACTCCTTCAAAGTGAAGCTTTCCATTGGGATAGTATTCCTTTCCCTCAATTAGACCCTTGAAGTCAAAGAGTCCTTCCTGAAATATCTTGCCATCTTGATAATATACTGTTCCAATCCCGTATGGGCGGTTGTCTCCGTCAACGTATCCCCTGTAGAGGAGAACGTCATCATCTGCGAATGTTTCTATCAGCCAGTATGTGTCGTCATAGTGAATCCTTTTAAAGAATTCATCCAGTGACATGCGATTGCATCCAACATCAAAATAGGCAATTTCAAAATAGCTTTTATGGATTATATTGACAACAAATACGTCAAAGCCCTCCTTTTTGTTTTCGAATTTCTCATCATGTGTGAAGTTATGCCACTTCAAAAAGCCTTCGAGCTTTGCTTTTTCCTCGCTGCTTTCTGTTTTAATGATGTAATCTCCGATTCTCAAGTTTTCACCTCACTATGGTAATGATTTCAACGATTGTCAAAATTAGTTTTGGGTGATATTATATTGTTAATATGAAGTATATAAATATTGTTATTAAAGTGTTAATAACCTATTAATAAAATGAAAAACATTAATAAAAAAAGGAGATTGAATAAGCAAATACTTAAAAACATAAGAGAAAATACCAATTTGAAAATCAGTGAATCCTACTGGAACTTTGGCAAGCATCCAGCAGAACTTAAAAGGTACTGGCTGAAAAGGTTGTTATTTCAACCCAAATGATGATTCAAGAAATACCTTGCAATCGAGTCAAATCAGAAGACAAGAAAACTGTATGCTGAATTTGGAATCGAGGCTAGGCCTAAATGGGATTTTATTTAGAAATCATCATGAAAAATTTCCCTAATTTTTTCCTGTGAAGTTGTATTTTCCTTTTTCAATTGTTTTCTGACCTTTGAAATTGCCTCGTAATCCACTTTTTTTGGATAAGCAGTTCTTATTAACTCAATTTTCATTTATAACACCTGTTTTGTTAATTTAATATTCAAATGATGATTATTTATATATCTCAACAGCAAATTACCATACAACTCATCGCATTGTTTGATTATTTCGTTTTCATTCTCATTACTACTTTCAGCAATTTCACTGGAATATAAGTAAAGATGCTGGATATTATCTCTTATATCATTTATTTCATTTTCAGATAATAATTCTTTTGATTCAATAATCCAAATTTCATCATTGGAAGATATAATTTCATAATCATGAAATTTTAAACCCAAAATCTGGAAATTTTCGCTAGACGGTGATGAACCATATTCAATTGGGTGATTGTGAATAATACAAATATTTCTGCCAAATAAAATATCTTCATCCACTACCCCAAATACTTCATCTCCAGACCCATCATCATTTACAAAGCAATAAATCAAATCTCCAGTTTTATAATCAAAAATCAACATTATTTCATAAGGTAAATCTATTGTTTTTCTTCTAAACATGTCAACTAATTTAACAGCCATTGGTGAAAATTCCTCAGGAAGACAATCCTCACTCACAGATTTAATCTCCCAATTAACTGGAATATGGCGATATTTCATAAAATCGCTGTCTTCGAATTTTAAAGAAGATGGCATTAATAAACCTCCCTTATTATCAAGTTTTGGGAGATTGTTTTTTATTGAAACAAATTTTTTAATTACACTATTTGAAAACATGAATTTAGATTAAACTTCAAATTATTTAAACTAGGCAGTTATTTTTGAGGTCAATTTTACGAAATGGTACAACATTTTCTTTAAATTAGATTTAAATTATTTTTATAGTTATACATGTTAAATTAATGATAATTAGGCACTTAAAAAATATAAATATCACAAACAGCCTTCCAAACATAATACCTAATGAGAATTTCATTTAATGAATCAAATATTCCCAATCGATATGTTTATAAATACACATCGATAAATATATCCACAGCATGAAAAGCAATTTTCATGTGAAAAATTAATTGAGGTGAATTATATGGCAGTTAATATCGATTCCCACAAATGCGGTCATATCGAAAGCTGTCCTGTACAGGGACTATGCATTAAAATTTGTGAACAGGGAGCTCTCATCGAAGAGGACGGCGATGTAAAAATCGTTGCTGAAAAATGTGACGACTGCGACTTGTGCATTCAAAATTGTCCAAACCAAGCTATTTTAAAAGCTTAAAACAACATACCTTGAAAACACAAAGTGATTTAAAGAGTGTTTGTTCTTCAAACCAGAAGTGATTATCTTATCACTTCCTTTAACATTGCTTTAACCTATTCACCTGCTACTTTTTAAATTTTCTCAAATCAAGTTTCCAGTTCTTGTAGGCCAAATCCCTATCGGTCACGTCCCACTTCAAGCCTTCGCCCTCAACTCTCTTTTTCAGGGTCTGAAGGGAATGGGATTTAAGCGAAGACCTCCGGTAACACCACAGCTCGCCGTCAAAATAGACATTCAAAAATCCTGTGAAATTGTTTTTGTCCTCTTCAAGGGACTTTTTAACCAAGTCCTTGTCCAAAACAGCCCATTTAAGGCCATGCATGCGAACCAGAAACTCAAGGTCCTTAAGGTTGTCTGCAGTGTGTGACTTCTCGGCGAAGACATATTTCCAACTCAAGTCATCCATCTGGTAGACGTTGAGAAAGCCTGAAAATTTCATAGTAATAATTATGTTTTTATATTTAAAAAAAGTATCACAATACCAATTGCAGGGAAAACCCCCGCAACCGATATTTCCTTTATAGTAGTCGAATCAAATATCAAAGGAGGTGATAATAATAGGTTGTACGTCATCATATTTAAGTTAGGCAGTTATTTTTGAGGTCAATTTTACGAAGTGGGACAATTTTTTTTCTAAATTAAATATAAACTTTTAAATGAACATATTATGAAAAATTAAATATGGATTTGAGTTAATTTAAAAAATAAGAGATTATAAAACCTTAAAATATTGGTATGTTTAGAAAAAAATAAGAGTTTAAGATGATTTGAAATCATCTTTGCCTTTAATTGAGCTGAAACATAACGTACCTACATTTTTTGCACCATTATAACAGTCAACATCAAAAGTTACAAAATCTACCGGTTTAAAACTATTGCAGGCAAAATCATGCCCGTCCAATATAATCATCCTATCGGCATAATGAACACCTTCGGATTTCAATTTCGAATCAATGACCGGATAGTTTTTAGTCCTAATAGCTATTAATTTCAAAATGTTAATCAGATATGCCTTGTTATTATGACTATTGATTTTCAAATCATTTTTACATAGATTTATAGCTTTTTTCAGATTTCTTGAAGAAATTTGGGATTCAATTCCAAAATACATATCCCAAAATTGATCAATGGAATTTTTTGCATCCTTAATAGCTTCCTCATCAAAATTTCTAAAAACAAAATTCAGCAAATCTCCGTAATTATAGAATTCCTTATTCGGACTTTCAAAATATTTGTTCATCAAATTTAAAAATGCAAATAGATTTTTCTTTTTTTCATGATATTTAAAGTCAAATTCGTCTTTAACAGATTCAGACCAGAAAAAATCCAAATATGAGTTAAAAACATCCTTTGATTTTCCATGAAGAGAATTTAGAAAAAATACAAAAGCTATTAAAACATTTGTATCCAAAAATGCATTATCAGTCATACAAACCACTAAGATATCCGGTTAATTTATTTAAAGAATCTTCATCAAAATAAGGACTTGGAATTGCAAGATTGGAACAGTAATAGTCATCCATTGTGCCAAAATAAATCATAAATTCCCGATATTTTTTATCGTATTCACTAGGTTTATTAATTTTGACGAATAATAGTTCATCAAATGCTTTAAAAAGATCCAAAAAGAACCCCTCATGTGACAGTAATTCATCAGGTCTGTCCATCAGATTTAAATACATTGAACATATATCCATATAAATATTTGATTCATCAAAATGACCTTCCCCATCCAATTTTCTTGCAAAATCTACATATGACTCATAGAATTCTTCTTTAAGATTTTTGTCATTGTCTTCTTTTTTAATTATAGAAAAAATCTTTAAAATCAATGCTTTTATCTTATCATATGCTTTTTGAGCTGCATTACTTAATATCAACGATATTGATTGTTGGTTATATTCATTAATCATTTAAAACACCTTTTATTTCAATCCCCAATCAGTAATACTAATTATGAAATAAGTAATACATAAATGTTTCCAATTAACCTGAAATTTAAACTTTAAATATGACTTGCTAAAGCATACAAACCTTAAAAGCTATATAATAATATAAAATATTCCCATATAAATAATTATAGTTTTTTCAAAGACAATATTACGAAGTCAGACAACTTTTTACCAAATCAACAAAAACAAGAATAAAATAATCTTTAAAGAACATTTAAAGAGCATCAAGAAGTTTTTCAAGCGGTGAAATATCCAAACCCAACTGCCTTACAGCATACATTTTAACATTAATAAGCCTGAAGTAAAAGTCATCAACTGCAAAGTGATTTTCAAACAGATTATCACAGATTTTTAAAGACTCCTCAAAAAATCCCAAATCATTTAAAATCATAGCCTGGCTTAACTTTTGAGACTTGGAAAGCTTCAAAGGCCTTTTGAAACTATCGTCAACGTCCAAACCCAAATGATACTGGCAAACCCCAAGGCCGAAATATGCATAATCGTTTTGAGATACCTCAGCAGACCTTCTAAAACAGTCCAGAGCGGTTTTAAAATCATCCAACTTCAAATATGCAGTGCCTGTTTTGTTTAAAAGCTTGAACAAGATCATGTCCTTGAATCTGGAGGAATCCTTTAAGGCCTTCTGATAATTGTTTACTGCCTTTTCATACTCTCCTTTTGAGAAATACTCATCACCTGCATAGATGTTGCGCTTGAGTTTTGGAAAATCGTCCCTTTCAGCGTTTGCTTCACTTAAAAGTTTCTTGAAATAGCCAAAATCCTCAAATGCCCTGTCAGATTTAACAGCTTTCTTATAGTATCTTAAAGCCTTTACAAAATGCTTCTGCTGTCTTAAGGCATAGGACTTGTTGATTAAGGCTTCTGCGTAGTTTTCATCATAATATATTACCCTGTCTAGAAGTTCAATGGCCTTTGACGGTTTGGGATTTGAAATTGCCTCATCAAGAATGTTTTTGACTTTGATTTCAAAAGCCAGATGCTCATCCAAAAAGACCGGATTGAGATTAATGTTTTCAAGCCTGTCAAAAAACATGTCATACTCGCCAAGCCAGTTTGTTGAAACGTTGGCGATTGATAATTTGACCTTTCCATCACTTTTTCTTATGGTGAGATTATCCGAAATATTTTCTATCATTACTATTATTTTGAACTGCTTTTATAAAATAATTTTTTGTTAAATACTATTAAAAATCAAACATCTAAAATCCCCGGCAATACAGTTAGTTCCCGGCAGATATTGGCATTTCGCCATAACTGCTTAGTTTTTTGATCAAATTCTCTTAGTTCATCCCCGATACCATTGTTGTATCTTTCTTCTGAAACATTAATCCTTAAGATTACAAAATGGTCATCGATTTCAGGTTCAAAATTCTTCTCTAGACAGAATTCTGCTCCACTGAAAGATTCCTCCAAATAGGGCTTGACCTCTTCAAGCAAGAGAAATATGTTTTCATTTTGTCTAAGCAAAGGACGAATCTTTTTAGGAGATTCAATCTTGTAATAATCTCTTAACTTTTCAAATTTTTCTTCAAACTCTAAGTTGTCTAACATTTTTCCCACATGACATGCTTAAATCAGCTAAACAAAAAATATGATATTTTGGAATGTTTAAATAAGTTTAAATTTAACTCCAATCAAGTTAATATATAATGCAATAGTTATTTCCATGGGAATTATTGCTTGTTAAATAATTTAAAAAAAGTAGTATAAAAAATAGTCAGTTTTTAATGAAAGCAATTTTACGAACTCAGACAACTTTTTAAAAATAGGAAAAAAAGAGGATTATAATTCTCCCCTTTCACGTCTTTCGTCAAGTAACTTGAGACCCAAGTCTCCAAGTTTGTATTTTTGGATTTTTCCACTTGTTGTAAGCGGGAACTCATCTACAAAGAATACGTATTTAGGCACCTTATACCTTGCAATTGAACCTATGCAGAAGTCACGGATATCCGCTTCGGTTACATCGTCAAAGCCGTCTTCCTTGATTATGAATGCACCTACGATTTCACCGTACTTTTCATCAGGGATTCCTGCAACCTGAACGTCCTGAACGCATTCGTTAGTGAATAGATATTCTTCAATCTCACGAGGATAGATGTTTTCCCCTCCCCTGATAATCATGTCCTTGATACGTCCGACAATGGAGTAGTATCCGTCCTCGTCGACTGTTGCAAGGTCTCCGGAGTGGAGCCATCCGTCAGGTTCGATTGTCTCTGCGGTCTTTTCAGGCATGTTGTAGTATCCTTTCATGACGTTGAAACCCCTGCACATTATCTCGCCGGGTTCGTTTACGCCTACTTCCTCGCCGGTTTCAGGATCAACAATCTTGACTTCAATGTTCGGGAACTTACGTCCTACAGTATTGATCTTTTTCTCAAATGAATCTGCAGCGTTGGTCTGTGTAAAACCAGGGGCAGCTTCGGTTAAACCATATACGCTAGTGATTTCCTTCATGTTCATTTTCTCGATTGCGTCCTTCATGGTTTCGACAGGACAAGTGGAGCCTGCCATGATACCTGTTCTTAAGGAGCTCATGTCAAACATGTCAAACATTGGATGGTTCATCATGCCTATAAACATTGTAGGAACACCATAAATAGATGTACACTTTTCCTTCTGGATTGATGAAATGGCCAGTAAAGGGTCATATTCCTCTAAAACAACCATTGTTGAACCGTGGGTAATCACTGCCATTACGCCTAGAACTGTACCGAAACAGTGGAATAAAGGCACCTGAAGTAATAATCTGTCTTCAGGTGAGTAGTTCATGTTCTCACCGATATAGTAACCGTCATTTACGATATTACGGCTGGTAAGCATTACTCCTTTCGGGAAACCTTCGGTTCCGGATGTGTACTGCATGTTTATTACGTCATACTGGTTGACGGCATCCTTGACCTTCTGATACTCATCATCGTCGTAGTTCATACCTAATAATAATAACTCATTGGTATTGTACATTCCCCTGTGCTTTTCCTGGCCCACGTGGAAAACGAATTTGAGATGCGGGAACTTTTCGCTTACAAGATGGTCTCTTGCACATGTTTTAAGTTCCGGGACAAGTTCGTGGATGATGTCAAAATAGCTTGTATCCCTGAATCCGTCAGTCATCGCAATAGCTTTCATGTCTGACTGCTTTAGGACATACTCCAATTCATGGGACTGGTAGGCAGTGTTTACTGTTACGATTGTTGCACCTATCTTTGCAGTTGCAAACATGTAGGTGAGCCATTCAGGAACGTTTTTAGCCCATATGCCTACGTGGTCGCCTTTCCCGATTCCGATAGCTAGCATTCCCTTTGCCAGGTTGTCGACTCTTTCGTCAAATTCCTTGTATGTAAACCTTAAGTTTCTGTCTGGATAAACAATAAATTCATGATCCGGTTGCTTTTCAACCATTGATTCGAAAAACTTTCCTAATGGAAGTTCTGTAAATAATTCACTCATACTTTCACCTCTAAATCTTTAATAAAATAACTAACCAAAATGCAAATCACAAATGCAATCCCAATTGCAATGTCAAAACGTGTAAATCCAAACCAGCTGTGTAATGTCTGTCTATTTTTGGCTTTGAAGTTATTTTACTCATCTTAATCCCTCAGTATGGAGTGTATAGCACTGCTAGGATTCTAGCGTTGTCTTTATTTGCTGCGTGGAGGTGATGCGGTACCGCTGAGTCATAAAATATTGTGTCACCTTCTCCGATTGTGAAAGTGTCCTTGCCGTATATGACTTCGATTTCACCTTCAAGTACATATATGAACTCTTCCCCTTCGTGGGATGAAAGTTCCTTTTCGCCCTCTTCATATTTGATGTCAATCATGAAAGGGTCTATGTTTCTGTCTATTTTGCCTGCGCCTAGAGAGTGGAACTCTAAGTTGGTTGCATTGGTAACGTCTTCTCTACCTGAAAAGTAAAGTGAGTTTTCTGTTTTTCCGCCACGGGTAACTACAGGTCCAAGTTCAGGTGTGTCATCTAAAAATGTACCTAAACGTACGCCTAATGCCCTTGCCATTTTTGTCAGTGGAGTTAAGGACGGAATAACTTCCCCTTCTTCCATTGCCTTTAGCACTTCAAGTTTCACGCCGCTTCTCTCGGCGAGGTCTTCAATAGACATGTTTTGCCTATCTCTTATGTCTTTTATTTTTTTTGCAAAATCTTCGTTTGTCATTTTTTCACACATTTTTTTGAATTTACACTTAAAATAATTTAAGTATTAATAACTATATTTAATAAGATATTTAAAAGTAATGTGAAAATGAGGTTTTAAGGGCTATTTTGATTAGATTGACAATTAAAAAATAGTACAAATATGTTCAATGTTCAGCTTTCACATTTTTCCATTAGATATATTTAAATATTAAGAAAATATACTAATAATTATTTATGTACATAGAGATATTTAGTTAGAATTTTATTCTAACTTTATATTTCCAAAAAAACTTCTATTTTTTAAAAAACTTTACAAATAAAAAAAAAGAGTGTAGATGATAGTCATCTACTTTGAAATGATTTTTGTACTGACAGTCCTTGCATTATAGTAGGAATTTCCATCAAAGCTTACTGAAGCTTTGAAAGTGCCCCTTTTCTTAAGGTTTGTAACCTTGAATATTGCCTGACCTTTGGAATTGGTTTTTACTTTGTATGTCTTTTTGTTGACAGTAAGTTTAACCCATTTGCCTTTCATTACCTTTCCCTGATTGGTTTTTAGGGTAACTGTGAACTTTTTGGTTTTAAGGGATTTTTTAAAGGTCTTTTTAGGAGCGCTCAATTTAGGATTTGCCTTTTTGACCTTAACGGTTATGGTTTTGGTCAGCTCGGCATAAACGCTGGTTCCTGCATATGCTACAATCACTTCATGCTTACCTATAGAAAGCCCGTCAGTGGATATGAAAACCTGACCGTTCTTGTCGGTAGTGTATGATTTGGACTTGCCGTCAAGCCTTACGGTTATTTTTGTTTTCTTTAACGGACTGTTTTTTGAATCGTGCAAGTTGATAATAACAGATTTTCCGCCATTATATGCTGCAATGATGTTTTCGGCATAGACAAATGTGGACTTTTTAACTGTTATTGTAATTTCAATAGGATCCACATCAGTGAAGTTGTTGTTTGCACTTATTAAGGCACGGTATGTTCCTGCAGCCAAATTCTCAAATGAATTGTAACCTGTCCTTGCACTGTATGATTTAACCAAAACATTTTTGCTGTTGTAGATTTCTACTGTAATGTTTTCATCGGCCAGATAGTTGTTTTGAGAATCAGACATGTTGACGACAACGTTCAAACCAAAGTCTTCAAGTGCAGTTAAGTTTGAAGCGTAGAGATGATATACAGGTAAATTGCCCTCAAAGGTGCATCCTCCAGTAAAGGATTCGAATTTAGCACCGCCACTAACCTCAGCAATGTTGTCAATGAATGTTGAATCCAGTGCAACGGAAGCAGAGGAGATTGCTCCACCGAATTTAGCTGTGTTGGATTTGAAGTAGCACTCTTTTGCAGAAACGTTGAATAATGCACCACCATACTCCTGAGCGGAGTTGTTAATGAATTCACATCCAATAGCATCACCATATGACATTGCACCGCCGCTTGAAGCTGAGTTGTTTATGAATGTGGAATTGTCAATCTGACCGTTTTCAACAGCACCTGATTTTTCAGCATGATTATCTCTAAAAGTACAGTATTCAGCATGCCCATAACCTAAAGCGCCAGCACTGTTTTTGGCTGAATTTCTTGAAAATTCACAGTTTAC
>JAFUCN010000042.1 GCA_017459665.1 Methanobrevibacter sp.
CTGCAGGTACATCAAATACAGTAGTCATATTAATTCTCCAATATTTTATTAAATAATTGTAGCTTAATCCACTGTAAATTTAAGACCTAAAAAATAGGGCCTGTAACTCTAAATTTAAAATGTTTAAGGCTTTTTCTTATAAATAACAGCAACACGTCCTCTAACATCAATGAGCTTAGCTCTGGTTTGAGAGACAATGTCATCTATATATTTATCTTTATCTCTAGCGATATTTTTTGCAAATTTAAGTTTGACAATTTCATTAGATTCCAATTGGCGTTTGATTTCTTCAATGACATTATCATTGACACCATTTTTACCAACGTTAATTGTCATAGCGGAAAGAGCTCTATTCATCATTTCTTTTTTCTCTTGACTCATATTTAGCTCTCCTTTTTAACTTCTTTTCCTTGTGATAAGGAATTTTCATAACATGGCCACATTCACCACAAAAAATGTTAACTTCAGAGTTAACT
The DNA here is from genome assembly GCA_017459665.1 of Methanobrevibacter sp. GTDB lineage: Archaea > Methanobacteriota > Methanobacteria > Methanobacteriales > Methanobacteriaceae > Methanocatella. The sequence goes on from JAFUCN010000042.1 coordinate 477, forward strand.
AGCCGGACGGTGCAATTATGACCAGGGTAGAGAAACTTCTTACATTTCTTACAATACCTTTTGGACCATTTCTCAGGCACTTTAATATTGTATTTGGTAGATAATTTCAACGCAAGTTCAGCGTAGCGATGAGATCGTTCAGGATGGTTGATGAATTCCATCTCAGCACGATTGAAAAGAATTTCCATTCTTTCATTCGCTATTTCAATCATCCACTTTGGTCGTTTTCCTCTACTCAAGAATATCCTCCCTTTGTAGGATATAATATTCATTAATTGGATTAAAATGATTTGCGCAAATTAAAACAAAAACCATAGTTAAAATAAACCTTAGGTTAATATGAATATTAAGAATAATTATGTTTATTACTATTTATAAATGTTGTGAATTTTTAGGATATTTTGAAAAAAAGTAATTTTTTTAAAAAAAATAAATGGCTAAAAAAAGCCACTGATTCTTTGAATGCCACGAATTTTGTCAAAATCAGAATCAAAAGATGCAATTCTTGTGATTCCATGATTTTGCATTGACTGAAGGATTGTGCAATCTGAAAAGTTAATGCTGGAATTGTAATGCCTAAACAATACTGAAGCATTTCTATAGTCTGATTTTGTCAAAAAATCAAATACATTAACATTAACAAGATAGTTAATCAAATCATAGACATCTCCATGGAAATTATACTTATTTAGACTATTCAATACTTCAACAAGTACGGTAATGTTAGTTGCCTTATCCTCATTGACTAAAAAGGGCCCCATCGCCCGAGATTGGCTGGAAAAACTATCATTTTTAATAATTAAACCATTGATATATGAAGTATCTAAAAAGATCATTTTAAACCCCCACATATTGGTTAATCCCATCCGATGTCACCTAACTGACGAAGTTTCTTTAAGGTGTCATCTCCTTTAGGGTTGTCATGTTCAAGCATATTTAAGATCTTTTCTTTGTCAATAGTAGATGGGATACTTTCAACACGTTTTAGATAATCATATAATATACTATGGATTAACTTTTCAGGATTGCATTTAATTTGCTTACATCTAGTTTTCATCATTTCCATAATTTCATCAGGAATGTTAATTGATTGCATATTATCCCTCCATTTTTTATTTGACAAACCTTGTCGAATGTATTTACCAAGCAAATCTTCCAGACAAGATTCTTCTAAAATTGCCTGTTTATTTAAATCCCGAAGTAAGTCATCATCAACATCAAAAGTTATTTTAGTGATACTACCACATCCTTATCTTTAACTTTGATATGAACTTACTATTAAGATTTAACATTAACAGTTTAAGTCAACAAGCTTGAAAACTCAAATTAATATTAAAATTCGAAAATATATAAATGTTTTTGAAGTGTGCAAAATCATACGTGTGCATTTATGCATATGACTTCTTTAGAGATAAATATTTACTTTATCAAGTAAAATTATGAGGATTTAGAAAAATTGAAGTGATTAAAAAAAATTGCAATCATTATGTAAAATTGCAGTGACTTTGAAAAATTGACTTAAAACTGCTATAACAAAAAATTCATAAAATCAATTTCGCCAACAGAATATTCTGTTTTACCTTCAATAACATCTACAACAGATTCTACAATCTCATCAACAGACATGCCACTTACATCAATCTCAGATACATTTTCACCATGAATATCAAAAGCTTCTGCAGTACATACTCCTAATGCTTCGGCTTCAAGGTTTTCACGGATTTTTGAGTCTGAGTAATCGCGAGCCTTTAATCTCTCTTCTAAAATTTCAGGCTTTACCCTTAAGACTATTACCTTATCCGCTCCATGGCACAAATGGGACAGATGCCCTTCAAAAATAGTCAATTCATCATTAATGAGTTCTGAAACCTTCCCATCCAATGCATCAATATCAATGACCTTATAGCCTTTATCCTCATCAATTCCCAAAACAAAATCATTTTCAATAGCTAAATCATTGATTTTAACTAATCTGCAATTCAAATGAGCAGATAAAACTTCACTAACAGTTGTTTTACCAGTACATGGAGTTCCAGTTATAAAAATAGTTTTATACATAAAAAATCAAAAAAAGAAGAATTATTTTTTGAGAATAATTCTTAAAACATCTTCATCTTCAAGCACATGGTCTGGACCTACTTTTTGACCAGGGAATTTAACAGATGTTCCCCAAACCTTTGCATGACGGAAATTCCTAACGAATTCCCTGTGCAATTTTCCGCATGCGTCAATTACAGTAGAGCCTTTTTTAATGACTAAAGGATCTTCCATATCTGCCTTACGTCCTTGAGGTTTTAGATAAACACGAACCAAATCAAGATTATCAAATATTAAATCTTTCAGTTCATCTATATTGGTTTTTTTATCAGCAGAAATCGGAATAAATTCCGGAATGTATTTTTTAAGCTCCTCAAGATAATTTTCATCAACCAAGTCGACTTTGTTTAGCAATATCAACATTGGAACATAGGATTTGTTCCTGTCTAATACATCAATAAACTGGTCGATAGTCACATCATCCCTGAAAAGCACATCTGCATTATGCATTCCGTATTCATTAATTATAGACCTGATTGTTTTTTCATCAAGGTGAGTTAATGGACAGGTTGAAGAAACCTTGACCCCACCCAGTTTCTTTCTGTTTACTGTAACGTCAGGCGGCCTTTCATTAGGTCTGATACCAATGTTTCTAAGTTCGTTTAAAATAACATCCAAGTGTTGTGGATTTAAAGTGTCAAGAACAACCAATATTAAATCGGCGGTTCTGGCTACAGACAGGATTTCCTTACCTCTTCCTTTACCGCTACTTGCACCTGTAATGATTCCTGGAATGTCAAAAACCTGAATTTTGGCATTTTTATGCTCCATTACACCAGGAACAATGTCCAATGTTGTAAACTGATAAGCACCAACTTTACTTTCAGCATTGGTAATTTCATTTAAAAGTGTGGATTTTCCAACTGAAGGAAATCCTACCAGAACTACGGTAGCATCACCTGTCTTTTTTATATGAAATCCCTGTCCTTTAGAGCCACCACTGCTTCTTTGCAGAGACTCCTCTTTTAGTTTGGACAATTTAGCTTTAAGTTTACCAATATGGTGTGAAGTAGCCTTATTGTATGGTGTCTTTTGAATTTCTTCTTCAATGTCTTTGATTTTCTCTTCTATTCCCATTAAATATCACCAAAAAAATAAAAAAAAGGAAGATTAGGGAAAAACCTAATCGTTTGTTTAAGATCCACCAGCAACGGTGTTGTCAAAGTTTACTTTAAACAGCATTACACCACTTTCAGCATGTACAGGTTCAAATATGTCCTGACCAGCCCCTCCTAAGAGGTATAATTGAGTAAACATTGAATTAGCCAATTCGTTACTGATTAATATTGGTGTGTACTGATTGTTTTCACCCATGATGAATAATGTGTAGTTTCCGTCACTAGCACCTTTTATGGATTCGTTTTTAACGATGTATCCGTCTTCAATTAATATAATGTCAGATGCTTTAAGTGGGTTGTATTCAGTATCATTAACCATTATTTGTTCACCGCTGTCTGAATAAACAGCTTCAGTGTATGCAGTAGTTGAATTGTTACCGTTTCCTCTTTCGATTACAGCATTAACTGTCATACCTTGGTCATCAAGTAAAGCCAATTTACCGGATTGTCCTTGTTGAACTTCTACTTGAGTTGTAGGTACATAATAGTTGTAGTTTTCGGAAGTCTGGTTTTCAAAGTCCCATGCACCAAAGTAACTCCACCAACCTGCTTTTTGAAGCATATCTGAAGATGCCACAAATATTACCGGACGTGGGTTTGAAGGGTGAGTGTATGAAACCACTTCTTTTGCTTGAGCGCTGGTCAAGTGATACTTGCTTGTTAATGTTTTTTGAGCATCACTAGCTGTTTTCGGTAAGATATCAATAATAATATCGGTTGCTTTACCAGTATCTCCAGTAATTTCAGTTAAAGTAGCAACTGCCTGATCACCACTGGAATCCAGCATTCTAAATATACCTGCAGACAATTCAAGATTATCTGTTGTCATTGCCTGACCTAACCAGAAGGCACGTTCACCTGTCTGGGACCCCCCATCGAATGTTACTTGTCTGTCAGCAGCAATCTCAAAGAGGTAACCGAAGTCCCACCAGGATGTGATTACAGTATCATCACTTTGGGTTTCGTCAATCCATTTCATTGAATTGTACATTGGGTCACTGGTACCTGGAATAACTGTATCAGAAGTCTGATAAGCACCACAGATACTTGGTGAAATCAAAGCAAGCACAATAGCTATTATTACAACATATTTCTTAATAGGAATTCCTTGGGTTGCTGAGTTGGATTTCATTCCATATACAACAAATAATCCGACTGCTAAAATAACAGCGAACAGGACAATTCCTAAAACCATATTAATAGTTCCTAATGGAACACCAGCAAGGAATGCGCATATGAATACTATTGCAACAATCCATTTGTCATTGTCCAATTTGTTTTTAACGTAATCGGTTGCAAATCCTACAAATATACCAGTCATGAGACCGAATGGTAATACGATTGTAGTAATGAACCTTGAACCTCTACTTACCGCAAGTGCAGTGATAACTACCCAAACGATAAATAAAGTACCATATAATACAGTTAAACGTTTGTCTGATAAAAGTTCACCTGATGAAACAGCATCTAAAGAACCTAAATTAAATTTGAATTTGAAACCATCATCAATTTTTTTAGCAGATGATGTTCTTTGTGATTTGAGCGGTTTTTTAGAAGAAGAACTGCTTTGAATATTTTCTTTTCTGAGTTTTAAAGCGCTTTTAATGAATGCGTATAAAACAAATAAACCAGCAAACAATACAGCAATACCCCCAATACCGTTTACTACACCATTGGTATTAGCTAAGAATGCTGAAGTCATACCACTTCCAAGAAGTGCTGGCATTTGCATCTCTGCAACGGAAATAAGTACATTCGGGAATCCACCAACAACAACAGAAGCAGATTGAAGTGAAAGTAAACCGAATAATGAAGAGAATATTCCAAGTACTCCATCAATTCCACCATAGAATATGAATGCTGCTACAAACCCGATAATTCCTAAAATTACAACGGAAAGGAATGCATTTTGATGGATAAACCATTTAATCTTGTTATCATAACCTTCCTGAGATTCTTCTCCAACATTAAAGTAGTAACATGCAATTAAGTATGCAACTGCAAATATTCCCATAAGACCTAAGTAAAAGATGTAACCAGTCCATGATTGTGAGAACAGACCAATTGAAATAATTGATATTATTGCAAATAATACTTTAAATATAATGTTTTTCGCCCTTATACTCTCTACAAAGAAGAAGATAAAGAACAGTGAGAATATGTAATAGAACATATCTGTATCGAAAAATCCAGGGAATGTGTGCGCAAAGTAGTTTGGCGCAAGTGCAATAATCAATGTCGCAACAATTGCCCCATAATCGTTTGTCAATCTTCTTGCAAAAATAAATGCCGGAATTACAGCAAGGGTAGAAATTATAGCACCAGTCCAGAATGCAACTTCTTTAACGGAGTAATCTCCGAAGAATTGATTAGCTATACCATGCAAGAAGGCCGTAAGTTTTACGATACCCAATTCATAAACGATTTGTTGGCCATCTGGGGCCCATCTATGCATATCCCATTCACTACCATTTACCATTTCGTCTCCGACATAACCGTGATCTACATAGTCCTCTGTCAACCTTAAGTTATAATATGAATCCATTTCACTGAAATAAGGAAGACCAGAAGAATCAATATAGTCAGCTTTAATATCGTCAGGAATTACATTTAAATCAGCAGCAGGTGCTTTCAATGCAAAAACAACTGCCATTAAAATTAAGATGATAATTACTGACTTAGTTACTGTCATAATTGTTTCTCTATTCATCTAAATCCTCATTAAAATTTATTACATAATTGTTTCAACAAAACAACGAATAATTAAATATAAATATAAAAATATCAAGTAAAATTTAAAGAATATTTTTATTGGTATATATTTATATTTTTTAACATTATTAAGTATTATGCATATACTTATATATTAGAAAAAATAGGTGAAAAAATAAAAAAAGATTATTTCAGTTTGCTTTCAAGTTCTTCAACAGAACAGGTAAAGTTACACTTTGGAAAACCCTTACATCCGATAAATTCACCAAAACGACCTGAACGTTTTAAGAGAGGTTTACCACATTTAGGACATTCACCAACCTGTTCGGGAGTATAATCTTTTGTGCGTTCCTTACCACAGTTCGGATCAAGACACATTTCCTGACGGTTCCTGCCTTTTCCAGCAGCAATCATTGGAAGGCCACATTTTTCACAAGTCTTTTTAAGGATTGTGGCATTTCTTGGAAGTGAATAAGTAATCTTACAGTCAGGATAGTTTGTACATCCTACAAAGTCACCATAACTGCCTGATCTTTTAACTAGCTTTCCGCCACATTTACATTCGCCAACGATGTTGCTTTCTTGGTAGGCCTCATAAAGTTTTGAGCCTATTCCCTTGACGTTTTTGTCAATGTCATTTAATATTTCCCTAACATCCTTTTTACCTTCATCAATGACAATTTCTTTGGTAATTTCATCGTTATTGATACCTTCAAGCTTATTTTCAAAGTTTCTGGTTAGCTCTTCACTTGTCAAATCATTACAATATGTATTTAATGTGTCTATTAGGTTTTCACCAAGCTGGTTGACTTCAATTTTGGTTCCGTCAATGTATTGCCTGTCATACAATTTGTCGATGATATCTGCACGGGTTGCCTTGGTTCCAAGATTTTTCTTTTCAAGTTCTTTAATCAGTGATGCCTGATTATAACGTGCAGGAGGTTTTGTTTCTTTTTCCTCTGAAATAAGCTTTTTAACACTCATGACATCTCCTTCACTGACATCAGGGAAGTTTTCATCATCGATTTTTCTAAACGGATAATGCTCCATCCAACCTTTGTGGGTAACTCTTCTTCTTGAAAACTTGAATTTCTCGCCTTCAATGTCCAATGTTGTCTTCATGGTTTCAAATTCTGCAGCTTCAAAGAACACTGCAATGAACCTGTAGACAATCAGATTATAGATTTTTTGCTCATCGCTATTCAATTTGCCCGGCAAAATGCCTGTCGGATGTATTGGAGGGTGAGCTGCATCCTCTTTTTTACCGTTATGAGGTATTAATTTTGAAGGAAGCTTGGAAATGTGCTTTTTGAATTCCGGATTAGCAGATAACTGATCGAATATTGACTTAAATCCAAGACTTTCAGGCAATTTTTGAGATGAAGTACGTGGATAAGAAGTATAACCTGCACTATAAAGGTTTTGTGCTGCAACCTGAGTTCTTTTTGGAGAAAATCCAAATACATTATATGCTTCAGCCTGAAGACCACTTAAATTAAATGGAACAGGAGTTTTGGTTTTTGATTTTGAAAAATCAATCTTATCAACAACAGCATCCTTGCCGTTACACTTATTGTATATTTCTTCAGCAAGTTCACGGTCAAAGATATTGCCCTTAACATGCTTGATTTCAATGTTTTCAAAGTCCAGTTTTGCCCTAATAACCCAGTAGGGTTCTGGAACAAATTCCCTTATTTCTTTTTCACGATTTACCAAAATAGACAATGTAGGAGTTTGAACTCTACCAACAGACAATTTTAAAAATCTGTGTTTGGTTTTGCGCACAGAATCAGACAGTGCTATTGAAATGTTCATTCCAAAATAGTAATCCAGGATGTGGCGGGCAATACCGTTGTCCACCTGATGCATGTCAATGTCCATTCTGTTTTCATAAGCTTCAATGATATCCTTTTTGGTTAAGGTTGAAAATTTCATTCTTGAAGCCTTTTTAAGGGAATCTTCACCACATGCAAATTTTAAAGCATTGTATCCTATCAAGGTTCCTTCAACGTCGTAATCGCAGGCATGAATATAAGAATCAGCGTCTTTTCCAAATTTTTTAATAGCTCTGAGATAGTTTTTAGTAAAAGAACTGCTTTTACTTGCTTCATAGGACGGAACCCAATGCAGGTCAAATGATACTTTATATCTTGCTTCCTTTGGGATTAGGGAGTACAAATGTCCGACCCCGGACAATACTGTAATATCTTTGGAATCCCTTTGGAGTTCCCAATATTTAACTTTCTTATTGTAAACTTTCTTTTTTGCACTTGGTGAGAGTGCTTTGGCTATTTTTTCCGCTGAACTTGGCTTTTCGCAAATAATTACTTCATGCATTTTTATACTATCTCCAAATATTATCAAAAAAATAATAACTGAATTTAATTTAAACTATTACCTAGTATAAAAATATTTCTATGAAAAAAAGTTAAAAAAAAGTTTAGGGGTCTGAATTTTTGACCCTATTAAACTCCATTATTTGTGCTTATTTTTTTAATATTTCATATTAATTTTAATTGCCTTTTGATAGTACAAAAGGATTTTTATTATTTTTAAAAAGTAAAGTCAATTTCATCGTAATA